>NZ_JAAYFP010000097.1:0-4627 GCF_012728195.1 Candidatus Sordicultor fermentans | reverse complement strand
GAATATTATCTCTTGGATATTGTCAAACTGAAGGTCCTGCAGCAATATCTTGCCGTAGTAATTCGCATTCTCATCGAGGTGTAAATAAAAAGCCCCTTCCTTTTTTAAAAAAGATCTTCCGAGATCTATCCTATCTTTAATCAGTTGTAACCATGTACTATTTCTGAATCTATCTTTATACAAAAAATCTTCTCCAGTATTAAACGGGGGGTCAATATAGATTGTCTGCACTTTTTCTTTAAACCTGGGTAAAATTGTATTTAGAGCCTGCCAGTTTTCGCTTTTGATTAGCACCCCATCTAAAAGGTCATCTAAATCAGCGTTTTCGGTGAGTTTCTCAAGGAGTTTTTCTTTGAATTCTAAAGTGAAGTATTTCGTATCAATAGGAAGTTTAGTATCTCTCAATTGCTCTTTTGTTTTCGGTATCTCAAACCCTAAATCCCCCCATTCCTTCCTCTGCAGTTTGTTAGCCCATATCTCCTCATAAAACTCCTCAGGCACCCGGTCGGTGGTTATGACATACTCTGTTTTTAAGACAAACTTTTTTTTCTCCCATAGCCTTTTCTGGAAATCCTCAATCTGGGAGAGAAAATCAATTATGTCCTCTCCAATTTCCCGCACTACTTTAGCTCTGGTTGTGTGTTTATCTAAAAACCTTTCTTTTTCCAGGGTTTCAATATCTAAAACCTCAGCTTTGATAAAGTAATCCAGTTGTTCAGAGAGGAATTTTTTAAGGTTTTTGTGAATAAAGTAGTCTTTTGTGTTTTTGGCAGAGAATCTCGAGATGTGATAAAGGAGGAGTGGATTTCCATTTTTGTATTCCTTGCCCAAAAATCCCCCTAAAGTAGGGTCTTTCGCTCTCTTCAGCACCTCATCATAACTTCTCTGGTTAATCTTCTCCTGCTTTGCAGCGTTGCTTCCCCCTACTACCTCATAGTCCTTTACTTCATCTTCGGTAAGCTCTCTATACTGAAAGCGGATGATTAGTGCTTTATTCTCAATCGTTAGCGGTTGTTCATCATCAAGGACAAAAAATCTTTCCCTTGTGGCTTTGTTTGAAGCCAACTCTTCTTTGGCTGAAACAATAAGAAAGATAACTTTGTAATCATTGGCTCTAAATGTGTAATCCCGGAAAAGAACACCCGTTTTTGTGTAATACTGTTCTGAATTCACCCAGTAAAGCTTTACTTCCTCACCATTATAAGGAATAGCATACTTATGCCCTTTTATGGAATAGCGATAATGGGGGACAAAATCGCCTTCTTCGTAATAGCGAGAGAAGAAATTATAGAGGTCATTGAAAACCTGTAATTTAATCTCGTCAATCGCTTCTGCTTCTTCTTTTTGCGCTTTTACTAAAAGGAAATCTTTGCCCACAGGTGTATCCTTGAATTCTTCTTTAAGATCTCCGGTAGGTGTGAAAGCCGTTGGCCCCAAATTTTGATTAACCTTCTCTTTCGCACTTTCAAATCTCTGATTTATGTCAGTCAGTCTCTCATCCTTATGTTTAGCAAAAGCATCTTCAACCTTATTTTTAAGGTCTTCCTGAATAAATTTCTCAATTTGGTCCCGTTTGTAGTTTAGAACCCTGTAAATCCCGAAATCCAGATCAGAGACTTCAAATTGGAAAAGTTTTTTTAGTAACTCCTGAAACTTTTGAATGACATCCATAGTTTTATTATCTCCTCCGTTTTTTACAGTACAGTATGGCGTATAATTCCTTCATATACAAACAGCTCGTATATACCTTCCTTGGGCAACCTTGCACTTTTGTTCTTCCAATCCTATTTTACTTTCCCTAAAGGCTATCAAAGAGTTTTTTATTACCCCCAGTTTGCTTGCTACGAGCGCCCAGAAGGCCAGGCTTTTACTCTCTGTATTTTAACATAATTTACTAACGCAGCTAAAAACGTAGACGGCCAAAGGAGGAATTATATCAACCCATACTACTAAAACTAGATGGCGAGGCCTCTTTTTTCCCCTTCCCTTGAAATGTTTTTTCTTAAAAACTCCTGCAACAAATTTACACTAACATTAAGTTGCCTCAAGCCTGGATGAATTCCTAACGTTGTTTCAATCAAAATTTTGATATAGATTACCCCCTTATAAAATATTTAAATAAAACTGAAGGGAATAAAATAGTGCTTTTAGTATTTACTAAGGAACTACTAAATACTTAAAAATAACTAGGCAACCAACCTTAGAACAGCTAAGCTATTTAAACAAACCCTAACTCATTCATGCGTATCTTTTAATGATCGTGTTAGTATTTCAAAGTCCTCTTTGCCTATCTGTCTCGTAGCCTGTACAAACCAAGCCCATGACTGTTTTAATTCACGATTTTTAAAAACCGAAAGCTTTGATCTTAACGATTCATCAAGGATAACTGGTTCATCAATATATAATTGTGTATTTTTGAGGCGAAATACCCACGGATATTTATCTGGATTATTCAGTTTTGGATGAGCCATTTTTTCTGGATAAGAATCAACCTGAGCGTGAGCCACTATCCCATTTGTTGTTGCATAAAAACAAATCCAATCTCCTGGTTTGATACGTTTTCTACCTGGTGTTCTTTCTCCAAATGCATATATTTTTTCTTGGCCGACCAAAATTTTAACCATATCTTCAGCAGTGTTTTTTTCATCAGCCTTAACCGGGGTTAGCCAATAATTAACAGTTTCAGTTGAAGTTTTTATTTTTTCTTCTACATCAACAGTTACAATGGATTTTTGAGCAATTAAACGAGACATTAAATTAACAATGGGGTCGATGGTAGGACCAGAGGGGAGTAAGAAAGTAAGTATATCTTCATGGTTCACGTCATATTCATTCATCATTTCTGCTAATGAAAGTAAAGCCTCAACCGAGATTATTCTCAGTTGGTGGTTTCTTTTTTCCGCATTTATCGAATTCTCAATGTGACTTATATCCGGATCAGGTTTTCCAATGACATATAAACCCAAAACTTCGTCCCAGCTGGGAATTATCTTTTCTGAAATCATTTGATCTATGTAACCAATTAGAGTTGATGTTTTCACTGTATATACTTCAGTAGTCTTAACCTCAATTATAAAATTAAAGCGATTTTTTGATATCCAATGTCCATCAAATCCGATATGTCCCTTAACACCTTGATACCGACCATATTTAACTTGAAAGCCTAAAAGACAACCAAGATGATTCACCAGATCTTGTAATGCTCGATTATACTGATCACCTGTATTTCTTAGGCACTCCTCAATATAATCCCGTATTTGGCCAACATCTTTGACGTTATCAATAAGAAACTTGCGAAACCTCTCTCTGGGAGTTTCATCTCCTGGTGAATCATCTAATTTTCCAACCAAATTGAGTATCTGGGTTAAAGACATGGTCATTTCTCTTCTCCTAATTAGTTATAATCTTCAACTTATTTTCATGAGTGAAGTCAACTTGAGTGAGAACCCAGGTTGCCTTGTTATCAACAACATTGGTGGTATTAGCCATGTCAATAGGAGCTGGCATAACCACCTCTATTTCAATGATTTTATTATCTTTCGACTCCTCGGACACTTCATCGATGAGTTGAGGAATGATACTTTCAAAGGTATAAGTTCTATCACTCTTTTTGATAAACTGATAGTTAGGTCGGCTGTTGAAAGTTTCGATACTGAGTCCATTGGCAGTGAAGATATGTTCAAGATAATCGGAATAATCGATTTTAGTGGTTTGAATCGTATGTTCATATTTGGTCATAAGATAAGGAAAAATGTATTCAATCTGCCAACCCAGAAAAGTAAGCTCATCGCCAGCCATAATTTTATTGGCTCTAAAAGTTACTTTTGAATCATAGGTTCCATCATCATGAAAGGTAAAATTAACTTTGGTTTCGATGCAGCCAGTAAGCAACATCAAACTGCATATAGCTATTAAAAGAAAGAGTATGAATATCTTTTTCATGTTTTATCCCTCCTAAAATATACGTAATAAAAGGATTGAAAATCCAGGTTCAACAAGGGCGTCTCCCGCCCTTGTTATTTATTTAGTTGGTATCATTTGTCTATTATATTAAAAAATGCTGTTTTTGTGCAAAAATAAGATGTTTGATGGGAGAAAATATCAAGACGAAGAGACTTTTGAGGTAGATTGCTCCAATATTTCATTTCCTACTTTTCCCAGCCACAAGTGAGGATGATTTATAATAAATATCCTGCAAAGTCTACCGCAATTACCCCCCCGGGGGAAGCAAGCTTAAAAGGCAAGCTATATTGGGTTAAAAACCATCGAAGGAGAAAGCATCCCTCAGTAAAGGTCTCTGGATTCCGCCTCCTCGTCACCCCGGCGACTTTCGAGCCGCTTTTAGCCTGCCCCTGAATGTATTTATTGCCCCTTGTTCGTCACCCCGGCAATCTTTAAGCCGGGGTCCAGAAGTATTTAAAACCCAAAGAAAAAGCAAAAACCTGGATACCTGATAAAAAATTTCAGGCATGACGAAAAAGAGGCGTCACCCCTGAATGGTTCTATCAGGGGTCCACAGTATTTAAGCATTTGGATGCCTCGCTAAATTTCGGAAACGATGAGAGGAGGAAATTTCCTTCTGCGGAGAGGGAGAAGGAAAAGAAGGAGAACTTCCCTGGGGGAATAT
>NZ_JAAYFP010000096.1:0-3385 GCF_012728195.1 Candidatus Sordicultor fermentans | reverse complement strand
TCATAATACCTCCTAAACGTTAAAATATTTCCCCTTTAATCTTATCCTGAAGTCTGATGGTCGTCAATGGTGAGTTTGGCTCTTTTTTTAGTCTTTTTTCCTTGGTTTTTAAATACTTATGGACCCCTCGTAGAACCACTCAGGGGTGACGGACAAAGGTGGTAGAGGCATTCAGGAATGACAACGCGGAGGTGTTTTTCTCCGTGTTGTATTTATCTTTTTGTGTTTTCGTCTTTTCCGGGGGTTATGAGGGGGCAAAGCCCCCTCATTGTCTGTTCCGTCATTCCCGAAATTTTTTATCGGGAATCCAAGTTTTTGCTTTTTCTTTGGTTTTAAAGACTGTGGACTGTAGACCCCGGCTTAAAAATTGCCGGGGTGACGAACGAAGGGTGATAGAAGCATTCAGGGGCAGGCTAAAAACGGCTTAAAAATTGCCGGGGTGACGAATAAGGAAGGTCATTGCAGTGGCAGAAAATAAGGGATTGATAAGAGGGAATTCTTTCCCCTTTATGCTGAGAAAGACGTTTTTCCTCCCTCAGTGGTTTTTACGTTTTTCTTTTAATTCCTTAAGGGGGGATCAGTTTCCTTCTATAGCCGGGGCCATAGGAGGTTCACCCCTTGTAGCTATAGTTCGGTCACTGAAGCTTCCAAGAGATGAAAGGTATTCGCAGACTTTAAAAGATACCTGGCTGAGAGGAGGTAGACCACATGGAAACGAAAAAGTTTGTCTACTGGCAGGAAGGCAACATATGGGTTGGATATCTTGAGGAACACCCCGATTACTGGACCCAGGGGGAAAGTGTGGAGAAATTAAAGGAAAACTTAAGAGAGCTTTATCAGTAATTAAGCAGTGGAGCAATTCCTTGTGTTCGCAAAATGGCTGACTTTGGAAGTGGGATGAAAAGAAGAGACCTGCTTTGAAAATTAGAAGAAATGGGTTGTGTTCTTATCAGACATGGTAAATAGCATTATATTGGTTCAAAATCTGCGGACGAAGGCCTCACAGCCAATTTCCCACTATCTACTGTAACAAAGCCCGGAGTTGGGAGATTCTGCCTCGGCCTCCTTCTTGCTACACACTTCCTATCAGCATGCTTTTTACAAACTCTAAAAATTCCTCGATGGCAAAAAATGGGTCAGCACTTATGTAGCTCTCCTTAGCAGCGTATTCCGTCTCTTCATGAAAGTGTTTCGGGAAAGTCTTGATTTCCCTCCAGCGCTTATGTGGAGCATTATCATGCCGGTAAATCGTCCCATTAATTATTCTTCTATCCCAGTGATAGGAGTATTTCCCTCCAGATGAGTAAAAAACGTCTACAATTGAGCCATCCACTATATTTAGCCTTAACTTTAATGGCTCTTTGCTTTCTGTATAAATGATTTCGCCTTCACTCACGATGTCACCAAATTTTTGCATTGCTACTTCAAGTTGACGCTGATAAACTTGCAAGATAGCCATTTATTTTTTCCAATGCGGAATCAAGATTTTCCAGAGCTATTAAGTCTTCCCAGGCTGGATGCTCCTCTATTTCTCCCTCCCGAATTTTTCTTTCTAATTCCTCTGCTGAAGAAACCTTATACCGAGAGAGTATTTCCAGTCGGTCAAGCATGACCCCCCTTTTCTTTTCCTTTAAAAGTGATTCGATACCTTTGTCCAGCAAGGAGTTTTTGTCCAGAGCTATATACCGACTTATCTCCTCGATTATCTCAGCCTTCATTGCTATCCTCCTCGTGAAATCTTGCATCCAATGCTATTATATCATGACCATCTATAATCCAATGTACGATGATTGTCCCTTTTCATATCCCCGTCAATCCTCCAACGAAGTCAACACCTCTCCCAAGACCTCAGGGGAAATCCATAATCCTGCTTTAACCAATTCCTGAATAGCACTAATTGCTTCGTTCCTGGTAATGACGTCCATTTCATATGCTTTCATAACAACACCCAGGCATCCGATAGCCTGTAGCCCCAAAATTCTAGCACCAACTCTTGCCAATTTATCATCCGCTAAAACCTGCTTTACATTTGCATGCAAAGCGAGGGACAGTGCATATATCTCTCCCTCATGTAGTCCCAGCTCTCTTCCCATTTCCTTTACTTCCGAAGAAAGCTCTACCTCTTTCACTTTTATCCATCCTTCTCTAATTCCTGAAATTATTGGAGGAACTTCTTGCTTTGTTACTTCCTCTTTAACCTCTTTTGGGATGAGCACCTCTGAATATAATTTCTTTAAAAGGTCTAATCTTCTGATTTTGGCCAGGAGAATGAGTGGACTTGCATCACTTACTACGGGCATATTCGAGGTCCTCTCTCAACTCGTCGAGGTCATACTGAAATATAATCTTTCTCTTTGGCAATTCTGCAAGCATCTCAGCCAGCGAAACACCTGCTATTTCTGCGGCTTTCCATAAAGTCACTTTCTGTAACCTGTACATCTCCAGTGCTTTGTTCATCTTCCATACATTTAATCCTTCCTCCATTATCTTGGTTAGCAATGTGGATTTATCTACTTTTTCCCTTTCTGCCCAGTACTCTATCTCTTTCATAAGCTCTTCAGGAAGCTGCGCCATAACTTCTCCAGACATATTTATTCACCCCCTGTTTTGGTAATTCAACCGAAACAATGTTCGAGGTTCTGTATTGATTCTTAGAACCTGGCATTCTTCTATATTTTATCACTAATCCAGCCGTATATTTTTTGATACCATTCTTCATTTTCGTCCTGGGCTCATAGTCTAAAGCCCTGCTTGTCTTCTCGATGGAGTCTCCACCACGCGTGATTTGCCTATCTTATTATCACTCCGAACTGGAGCCGGAGAGCTTCCTCTTCTGTTATGCCTGAAATCTTTTATCGGGAATCCACTGAGGAAGGCTTTCTCTTCCTCAGTAGTCTTTTGCATTTTTTGTTTTTCTTTTAGTGTAGACTGGCTGTCTTTTTGAGGGATTATAAGGGGGTTTTCTCTTTATAGTTTTGGACCCCTCGTAGAACCATTCAGGAATGACCTTCCCCCTCCGTCATTCCCGAAAGTTAGGCGGGAATCCAAGTTTTTGCTTTTTCCCTTTTGTCCTTCTATTGTGAACCATAGGGATGTCCCCTCCCAATATAAAGATTCCTGATAGAACCACTCAGGAACGACCCCCCTTCGTCATGCCTGAAATCTTTTATCAGGCATCCAGAGGTTTTTGTCCATAATTCTTTGTCTTTATAAAGATCAGATCTTTTTACTGGATAATATCCGAGTAGAGGTCTCGCCATTCCGGATTCATTTTCTCAATCAGATTTATTTTCCAGTCTCTTCTCCATTTCTTGAGTTGCTTTTCTCTGGTGATTGCCGAATAAGCATCTTCATAAACCTCATAATAGACTAAGCTGTGCAGGTG
>NZ_JAAYFP010000095.1:0-6517 GCF_012728195.1 Candidatus Sordicultor fermentans | reverse complement strand
TATCAATCAGTGCTAATGTTCTCTTTATTATTTTAAAACTAAACAGCAGGGGCTGATTTTAGTGATTTGAGAAGCTGGGATAGCTCTCGAGCATAATTCTGGCAATCTTTTTTTGCTTTATCGTCAAAAGTGCCCACAGCTACCGGTCCATAGTGGCTTCCCTCAACTACCCCTTTTATCACCATCCCGTGAATTAAAAGAGCAGATAAAATTGACCAGATGGTGGTTTCATTACCTCCTGCTCGGTTGGCGGAAGAAGAAAAAGCTCCTCCTATTTTGCCGTTTAAGTCACCGTGAAGTTTAATACTCTCATCTAAGATTTCTTTGATTTCTGCCGCCATTGTTCCATAATAGGTGGGAGAGCCGATGACTATCAAATCATATTTGGTTAAGTCATCTATCTGGAATTGAGAAACATCAACCAGGTCGGTAGAGACTCCCTCTTCGCTGAGGGTATCAGCAATAGCTTGAGCCATTTTTTCTGTGGTTCCAGTACGAGTATAATAAAGCACTAAAGCTTGAGACATATGCCTTCCTCCTTCTATAAATAGTCAAACATGCTTTTCAGGGAAATTTCCCCTTCAACTTCTTTCATAACTTTTTCTCTACCCGGGAACAGAACGAAGAAGTTTTCTCCGGGATAGTTTTCATCGTCAATTCTTATATTTACTCCTAAAGCTGGTTTTTCACATTTTAATATCAGGTTTTTGCCCGCTCTCTCATAGCTTATTTTAGGATCCGGGGGGCGGTGAAGCCTTAGGTCGGCAAATATTTCGTGGTTCTCAATAATTGTTTCCCCGTTTTGTCTTAAGCTGAGGTAGGCTACTGTATGTTCTAATATGGCAGGATCAACTTCTAATTGACCGACTGAAATCACTGAATCTTCGGGAACCTTAAGATTGCGATAGGTTTCCCTTTTATACAAATTGCCATCAAGTTCCCACAATTCAACCTCTAAATCTACTTCTTTGTAACTTCCGTCATTTATTATGGAAATAGATATTTGTTCCTCTTTGTTTTTAGCGATGGGAAGCAAGCTATTGTAAAATCTTTTGGTGTAAAAATATAGAGCTTTGGGTCTTTTAAAATAGTCTATGGACGACCAGCTGAAAACTGGCCAGGAGTCATTTAATTGCCAGTAAAGTGTCCCGGCTGTTCTGTATTTTCTGTTTCTCCAGTGTTCTACCCCTGTTTTAATAGCTTCTGCCTGATTTAATTGGGTGAGATAGACAATAGAATTGAAGTTGTGCACCAGGCCGTAGTGGTTATTTATGAATTTTAGCAATCTCTCGGGTCCTTCTACTTGTTTATTGTGGTTCAGCATAACCGGTGAGAACATGTTTTTGTCTTTCTCTGAAGCAAAAAAGTCTATGGTTTTAGGATCCGGTGCAGCCTGGAAGCCGAATTCGCTCGCAAATTTAGAGGTATCCCGGCAGTAGTGCTTATAATCCTGCCAGCCTGACCAGACTTCCCATATATGTCTATCTCCGGCCCGGTCTGAATTGGCTCTTTCCCCTCCGTAAGGGCTGGAAGGCCAGTATAGTCTTGAGGGATCTTCCTGGGAACAAATAAGAGGGAAGTCTTCTAAATACAGTCTGTTACCTAAGTTTTTTCCATCTACTTTTATTTTATAATCCCATTCTTCAAATCCCCAATTGTTTTCGTTATTTCCACACCACAGGACAATGCTGGGGTGGCTTCTGAGTTTTATGACATTGTGTCTTGCTTCTTCGTTGGCTATCTTTCTGAACCAATCTATATGGTCGGGGTATTCGGCACAGGAGAACATGAAATCTTGCCAGACTAAAATACCCAGCTCATCACAATAATCATAGAAAGCAGGGTCTTCGTATAAGCCACCACCCCAGATTCGCAGCGTATTCATATGAGCATCTTTAGCCATCTGAAGTAAATTTTTGTAGTCTTCCCTGGTTAACCAGCTCAAGATGTTTTCTCCTGGTATCCAGTTAGCACCTTTAGCGAATAGTTTTTTGCCGTTTATCTCAAAAATGAAACTCTCACCTTCACCGTCATTTTCTCTTATTACCTTTGCCGTTCTAAACCCCACTCTCTTTTCCTCGGCATATATTTCTTCTCCGTTTTTGAGCAATTTGAATTCCGCGGAATAAAGATAGCTTTCTCCTAAACCATTGGGATACCACAACTTTATATCTTTTATCTGTTTTTTCCCCTCAAATTTAAATTTTTCAATATCACGCGTTACTGGAAAGCTATCTATTTTCTGGCCATCTAAGATAATCTCTACCTGGTAAGTGTCAAGCTCATCCTCTATAGAATCAACATAGCCAGAAAAAACCACAGTTCCGTCTAAATCTTCAAGATATGCTGTGGAGCCATAAATCCGGGCGTCAGGATAACACTCCAGGTAAACGTTCCTGTATATACCGCTCGTGGCAATTCTTGCTCCCCAGTCCCATCCGTAGGAATATTGAGCTTTCCTTATATACACTCGAGCTGTTTCTTCGGTGGCATGCAGTTTCCCATAATTTTTTTCTAAAGTTTTTGGTATTTCTATAGGAGATTCTGTTTTAATCTTTAGAAAATTTTCTCCCTCCCTTAAATATTCTTTTATGGAAAATCTATATTCGATGAACATATTTTCGGTCTTCCCTGCAAATTCTCCGTTCACATATACCTGAGAAAGAGTATCTACACCTTCTAACACCAGATCGTAGTGGGACTTCGGGTCTAATTTGTCTATATAGAAAGTTCTCTCATAAATCCAGGATTTTTCCTCTAATCGTCTAAACAGCTTCTCATTTGTTCCCACATAAGGATGAGGCATTAAATTCAAATTTACGAGGTCTCCTTGCACTGTACCTGGAACATTACCTTCAAAATCGAATTCCTTTTCCACATCGTAAACTCTCCATTTTCCGTTTAAAGAGATTTTCAAGAAACTCTCCTCCCCTGTGTCTGTGTTATAAATAAATTATAAGTTGTAAATTATTTCAGGAATTGGTTTCAGTAGTTAAAAATATTGTCTTAAAATCCCTGATTTATTGTACCATATCATTCGATATTACTCAGGGGAGAAATTATGACAGTTCTACGTCAATAAGTGTGAAGTTAAGGTGGACCCCATTGTCAAGACAGAAAAGAGACTTTTAAGGTGTATTATTTCCTCCTGTTTGTTATTTATAGTTTTACCTAAGTAAATGTCAGATTAAGAACCAGAAATACCGTAATTGCGGTTCCCGAATAGCAGTACTCAGTATGGTTTTCCGTCTCTTCCTCAGTGCTCAAGATGGATGGAGAAGGTTAGATGGAGTTCCCCGTCCAGGGAGGTGATGCAAGGAGTAAAATTTGTTGATGGAATTCGAGAAGAGGAGGACGCTTCTCTCGGATCATACACAAAATTTGGCAGTAACTCTAAATTGCCTTGACTTTGTTATTAAACATCTCAAGGATAGTGCCCCTCGAGTGAAATGGGAAGCTTGCAAGAATAATAGGTAATGTCGCCCAAAGATTTCCAGACAAGGTTCAAGAAGCTGTCCTAGGACTTTTAGAGAATACAAATGATAAAAGTACGGTTATAAGATGGAGTGCCGCTTTTGCCCTGACTGAAACAGCTAAAGGTAGCACAAAAGCGCAAAAAGAACTTATTCCAGAATTTAAGAAGATACTGGAAAGAGAGGACAATAACGGTGTGAGCAATATATACTATAAAATATTTAAAAATTTAACAGAAGAGGTATATTATGGAAAAGATTGATTTAAAGAAAGAACTTAAACACCTGTATAACCCGCCAAAAGAGATTGCACTCGTTGATGTTCCCGAGATGAATTTTTTAATGATTGATGGAACAGGGGACCCAAACACATCACAGGACTACAAAGATGCGATAGAATCTTTGTATGCTGTATCCTACACTCTAAAGTTTATGGTCAAAAAAGAAAAGGTGGTAGATTATGTCGTTATGCCGCTTGAAGGTCTCTGGTGGACAGAGCCAATGAGCCAATTTACTATGGAAAATAAAGACATGTGGCAGTGGACGGCAATGATTATGCAACCGGAATATGTAACAGAAGAACTTTTTAATAGAGCCGTAGAGCAGGTACAAATCAAGAAAAATTTACCCTCTCTTTCGAAAATAAAGTTCAAAAGCCTGTACGAGGGATTATCTACCCAATTAATGTATATTGGTCCATATTCTGCTGAGGGTCCAACCATTGAGAAACTCCATAACTTTATTGAAGAAAATGGCTATGAATTAAGAGGAAAACACCACGAGATATATTTAAGCGACCCTCGCAGGTCAGCACCAGAGAAACTGAAAACGGTAATAAGGCAGCCCGTTATGAGTGCAGGACTATGATAGATGATGTTAGAGGTATAATTGAAAGAGGAATACATTCTTTGCATGATGTTCTTCCTGAAATAAGAAATCTTGCTTCGCATCCAGTAAAATTACAAAATTCCATTGCTAACTTGCAGAAAAAAGTTTATGATAATTGTTATCCCCGTCTTTTGGAAGATAGAACTGATCTCCAGGTATATTCGGGAGCTACTAAGATATAAAGCCCTGAAATAATGAGATATGTTCACATTAGCATAAGGATTTTATGAGGATAAAAATCTTCTGAATTAACTTTTACGGGGAGTTGAAGAATAATTGAACTGAAAGAGTGGGTAATAAACATTGCCTGTACCATTAAAACCGGGCAAAGAGTAAAATTGTCACTTGTGAGCAAGTTAAATGTGATGCTATTCGTGTATTCATAAAGCCGGATTTTCTGAGGCGCTCAGGTTTTTGGTTATCAGGAATTTTCATCTGGAAAGGAGAGAAAGAATGAATTGTGCGTTAATGGTTATTGATCTTCAGAAGGCATTTTATAAGGGTTGTACTAAAGAATTTATGGATTCTGCCAGTGAATATATAAACGCAGTACTTCCGTTTTTCAGGCAGAGCAATAGTCCTGTAATTTGGGTTCAGCACAAGAATGAGAAAGAGGGTCTCAAACCCGGGGCAAAAGACTTTGAACTTATTGATAAACTAAAACCCGAGCGTGGAGAACCCGTAATCTACAAAGAATATGAAAATAGCTTTAACAAGACAGATTGTCATAAGATTCTAAAAGAGAGTAAAACAGACCTGGTTGTTTTGACCGGGTATTGTGCAGAGCATTGTGTGCTTTCGACATATCGCGGAGCAGAAGATCTGGATCTCCTTCCTGTAATTTTGAAGGATGGGATAGCCAGTGGCAAAGAAGAAAACAAAGAGTTCATTGAAAAGATAAGTAATGTAATAAGTTGCGAAATATTGAAGAGACTATTATCAGAGAAGAAATAACTTTTGAAGAAAAGACACCTTGCTAAACAAGGGCTTGAAATCAAAGAAGAAACCAGAAGATTCTCAGACAGGATTTAAGCATAGACAGGTCAGGAAAGAAGATTTTTAGGAAAAAATCATACCAGAAAAGAAGTTTCAATCTTGACTGAGGTAAATGAAAAAAATAAAGAGTCTGTTTCGTTAACAGGATTTTAGAACAACCTTTACAGTTTAGAAACTCTTTCAGTAGAAGAGGTGTAGAAAATATATGAAAAGAGAAAAAGGAATAGCATACTGTGGCCTTGTTTGTGCTATTTGTAGCAAGAATGGAAATTGTACAGGATGTCGTAATGAAGGGTGTGAAGATAAAGGCTGGTGCAAAAACTTTCAATGCTGTAAAGACAAAGAGATTGATGGTTGTTGGGAATGCAGTGAATTCCCCTGTAGCGGGACTATGCTGGATAACCTCCGTATAAGAACATTTGTGAAGTTTATCAAAGAGAACGGCATAGAAGCATTACTAAATTGTCTTGAGAGAAATGAGAAAAAAGGAATTGTGTACCATTATCCAGGCGAATTAATTGGGGATTACGATATACCACAGACAGAAGATGGGATTCTTGATATAATTCTAAGTGGAGAAAGCTCTGAGAATAAGTGAGTCCACCCCGGTCCAGTAGATGTGTTACAATTGAAATGGGAGGCGGTCCTGCTGGTGTTTATGCTCGATTTGCACTTAATTGTTGGATTATTTTAAGGAAAAACACAACAAATAATTACTAGTACTTTACTTAATAGTATATGCGGCTAACTGAACCAATAGGCTTGCTTAAATTTTTACTTTGCAAGAATTCTTTTATGTTGAAAACGTTGTACGAAATTGTCTCAGACTAAAAAGGTGAAATCATGACTTCTGAAAAAACCCATGTGTTTAAAACAGAAGAAATAGTTGTAAAAAGTATAATTACAAAAAGCAATCTTCCTGCTGCTAGCTATGTAGTAAACCCCTATATAGGTTGCCAACATGGATGTATTTACTGTTATTCTGAATTTATGAAGAGATTTACGAATCACCACGAGCCATGGGGAACGTTTGTTGATGTAAAAATTAATGCTGTGAATATAATTAAACCGATGAAATATAAAGATAAACGATTACTGTTTAGTTCAGTTACAGATGCCTACCAGCCCATCGAAAGCAAATATGAGCTCACACGAAAGTT
>NZ_JAAYFP010000094.1:0-31282 GCF_012728195.1 Candidatus Sordicultor fermentans | reverse complement strand
TCTATGGATAACCCGGTATATTACGTTCAATATGCCCACGCTCGTATTTCTTCCTTATTTAAAGAAGCAGAAAAAAGAGGATTTACATCGTTTCCTTTGACTCATACTTTGTCTGAATTTCCCACTGAAGAGGAGAGAGAAATCGTCAAAAAAATAGCTTATTTCCCGGAAACAGTGAAACGTAGTGCTCTTTTGCGTCAGCCCTATTTGATTTGTAATTATCTTCAGGATTTGTGTGGAGATTTTCACTCTTTCTATAACCTTTATCGGATAATCGATGAAGACAATATAGAACTTACTTCTTTTCGGCTAAGTCTCTGTAGAGCGGTACAAATTGTACTGAAGAATGCTTTTCAACTTTTGGGAATTTCCGCTCCTGACACTATGTAAAATAACTAAATTTCTTTCTCAGTTAAAGAGATTTATTTTCTCCTTAAGATGAAAATTTGACGATACCATATTGAGTAAAAGGAGTTAAAAATGGATAAAGGAAAGTATATTTTTGTAACCGGTGGAGTAGCATCATCTTTAGGGAAAGGCATAACCGCCGCCTCATTAGGGAGAATTCTAAAGAGTAGAGGATTTCGAGTCACTATGCAGAAGTTCGACCCTTATATCAATGTTGACGCTGGTACTATGAATCCTTATCAGCATGGAGAAATATTCGTAACCTACGATGGAGGGGAAACTGACTTAGATTTGGGACATTATGAGCGGTTCATTGATGAGGAGCTATCCAAACTAAGTAATGTAACCACAGGAAAAATCTATAGTTCAGTCATTGAAAAAGAAAGAAGGGGTGATTACCTGGGAGCCACTGTCCAGGTAATTCCTCATATAACCAACCAGATAAAAGAAGAGATTTTTCGGTTGAGAGAAATGAGCAAAGCGGATATCTCTATTGTGGAGATTGGAGGGACAGTAGGAGATATAGAGGGTTTGCCTTTTTTAGAAGCTATTCGCCAGATAAAAAATGATATAGGAAAAAGCAATTGCCTTTATATTCATGTGACTCTCGTGCCTTATCTTGAGGCAGCGGGGGAGCTAAAGTCTAAACCTACTCAACATAGCGTTAAGGAATTACGAAGTATTGGTATTCAGCCAGACATAATAGTTTGTCGTTCTTCTCATCCTATTACCCCCGAAGTGATGGCTAAGATTTCTCTCTTCTGCGACCTGGATAAAGAGGCCGTGATTCCCCTTATGGATGTTGATTCCATTTATGAGGTGCCTCTGGTTCTGGAAGAAAGAAATGTAGGGGACCTGATAGCCAGTCGCTTGGAAATGAAGCCTACTCCTTCTGATTTAGAGGAATGGTCTCAAATCGTTCAAAGGGTTAGAGAAGCGGATAAAGAAGTAAATATTGGTTTGGTGGGAAAGTATACAGAATCAAAGGATGCTTACTTGAGTGTTTGTGAGGCGCTTAAACATGGAGGGATAGAACTGGGATTAAAAGTGAGCGTTAAACCAATAGAAGCGGGAAAACTGGAGGGTGATGAGGCAAGTTGTTTTCTTTCTGGAGTAGATGGTATAATTATCCCTGGAGGTTTTGGTCAGCGAGGAATAGAAGGTAAAATTCAGGCTGTCCGGTATGCCCGAGAAAAGGAGATTCCCTTTTTAGGAATATGTCTGGGAATGCAGGTAGCAACGATTGAGTTTGCTCGAAACATTCTTCATTTTCATAGCGCTCATTCTACCGAATTCGATCCCTTAACTCCTTACCCGGTGATCGATTTGTCACCTTCTCAAAAAGATACCCAAAAAATGGGTGGGACCATGCGTTTGGGTAACTATCGGTGTGTTTTAGAGAGTTCTCTAAGTAAATCTCTTTATCAGAAAGAAGAAGTTTGGGAAAGACATCGTCATCGTTATGAACTTAATAGCCTGTTTGTAGATGAACTGGAAAGAGCGGGACTACGGATGGCTGGCTATAACCCTGATTATCAGGTGGTAGAAATAATAGAGTTAAAGGACCATCCTTTCTTCATAGGAGTGCAATTTCATCCCGAGTTTAAGTCTCGACCCAATCAAGCTCATCCTTTATTTCGTGGCTTTGTGGAGGCAGCTCATTGCTATCGACAAGAAAGAAAGGGGGATAGGCTTGGAATTTAAATACCCTCTGGGAATAATTGATTCAGGGATTGGTGGTTTAAGCGTAGTTAATGCAGTGAGGGCTCTTTTACCGGCAGAAGATATTATATATGTAGCCGACCCTCTTCACTTTCCTTATGGGGAGAAAAGTAGAGAAGAGTTAGTGGAAATAGTAAAGCCAATTATTGGCTATCTATCTCAGCACAGAAAAGCAAAATTAATCATTACCGCTTGTGGCACTCTTAGCTCTGTTTGTCTTCCTGATTTAGCTCAACTGATAAGCATTCCAATTATGGGAATTGTCCAGTCGGCCTGTCAGGAGGCAGCGAGAGTAACGCGGCAGGGTAAGATAGGAGTACTGGCTACCCGGGCTACAGTGAAAGCAGGAGCTTTTGGCCAAACCTTAAAGGGGATTAATCCTGGTTTGGAGGTAATTGAGGAAGCCTGGCCGGAGTTTGTTGCTGCGGTGGAAAAGGGAGAATTCAATAGCCCGGAATGGAGGGTACAAATTAAAAATAGACTTATTTCTCTAAAAGATAGAGGAGTAGACACCCTAATTATGGGTTGCACCCATTTTTCCCTTATCAGCTGGTTTTTTCAAGAACTGGGGGGGAGGGAGCTACAAGTGGTAGACCCTGCCTGGGCCTGTGCTCAAGAGGTAAAAAATAAATTATATTCTGAGGAGAAGAGGAGCTCTTCTTCAGGCAAACTATCTATTTTGGTGCGAGGCGACGGTTTTTCTTTTCAGGAGTCTTTAGATAATTTGTCATTTCATTTGAAAGAGAAAGTAAGCCTTTTCCCTGTTGATTTAGGCGTGAATATCAGTGTCTGAAAAATTTATTTTGCCTTCTCACGGAAAGATTAACTGGTTTTTGAAGATTGGAGAAACACGCTCCGACGGCTATCATGAAATTGAATCGCTAATGCAGAAAATTGCTTTTGGCGATGAAATTGAAGTTTCCTTAGAGGAAAGAGAAAGAGATTATATTGCCTGTAATTTTCCCATTCCCACCGGGGAAGATGGTGTTTTGAGTAGATTGCTGGTAGAATTACGTAAAATAGCTCCTCCTCTTCGAGAAGTCGGTTTTAACATAAAGATTAAGAAAAGTATTCCCCCAGGAAGTGGATTGGGGGGAGGAAGCAGTAACGTAGCTTCTATTTTACAATTAATTAATTCGGTTTTTAAGTTAAACCTGGATTGGGAAGAAGTTAAATCCATCGCTGTTCGTATTGGCTCAGATATTCCCTTTTTCGCCCGGGGAGCTCCTTTTGCCTGGGTGAGGGGAAGAGGAGAGGAAGTGGAGCCTCTTTTTTTTGCTCCTCACCGGTTTTTAGTTTTGCTTTTCCCTCCTTTTTCTATTTCCACTGCCTGGGCTTACCGGTGCTGGGAGGAGAGAAAAGGAAGAATTAAAGAAAATAAAAAGGCCGGGTTAAGCCTTGAAGAATTCCTGAAAGCGAAGAATCCAGAGCTAATAGAGGAAATAATTTGGAATGATTTTGAAGAAGTGGTTTTTCAATGTTTCCCGGATTTAAATTTCTATAAGAGACTGCTAATGGAGTTAGGATGTAAAAAAGTTTTTATGAGTGGTAGTGGCTCCACTCTCGTGGGGGTGGTAGAAAGCAAAGAAGAAGGTGAGAGAATAGTGAAAGAAATTTCCTCTCCTGATGTTAAAGCTATTTTAACTTCTACCATATGGGAGGCAAAAGAGGAGGGAGCAAATCAATGACTGACGCTATAGTTTTAGCTGGTGGCGGAGAAGGGGAGATTGAAAAAAAATTTGGAGTTGTTAACCGGTCCCTACTTGTCATAAAGGATAAGTTTATGATAGAGTATGTAATAGAAGCCCTCAAGAGTGTTTCTTCTATAAAGAGAATTATAGTAGTTGGGCCAGTCAAAGAAATAAAGTGCCGAATTGGTAGTTTAGTTGAAGAAGTTGTTCCACCAGGGGAAAACCCTTTCGAAAGTGCCTGGAAAGGTTTGGAAGCTTTACAAACCAGAGAGAAAGTTCTAATAACTGGTAGTGACCTGCCCCTTCTAAAAGGTGAAATGGTAGAAGATTTTTTGCTGAGATGCAGTAAAGAAGAAGCTGATTTTTATTATCCCATCATCCGCCGAGAAATTTATGAAAAGAAGCTAAATGATTCTCAGAGGACTTTTGTACGTTTACGAGATGGATGCTTTACAGGCGGCGATATTCTCTTTCTAAATCCTCAGATGATGGAAAAGAAAAAAGAGTGGCTTTCTCGAATAGTTGAAAGTCGCAAAAACCCTGTTGCTCTTGCTCGATTGATAGGAGCAAAGGTCATTTTTAAATATCTTACCAAGCAATTAACTATCAAAGATGTAGAAGAGCGAGTGGACAAGATGTTGGGCATAAAAGCCTTGGCCGTTATTACTCCCTATCCTGAAATGGGATTTGATGTAGACAAGGTAGGACATGTTCAGGTAGCGGAGAGAATTTTAAAAAAATAATAGGAGGAAATACAAGTGGATAGTGATAACAATCAGGTAAAAGAGTTAGTGGAAGAGAAAGAAACAAATAGAAAAGCACCCGCTATGCAACTTTCCTTAGCTGACCTGAAAAGTAAAACTAATGCCGAACTGTTTGAGATTGCTCAGAGCTTGGGTATATCTGGTTACAGTCGTAAGAGGAAAAATGATTTAGTGTTTGAAATTCTTAGAAAGTCTGCTGAGTCTAAGGGTTATCTTTTCAGTGAAGGGATTTTAGAAATAACTCCTGAGGGTTATGGGTTTTTGCGTACTTCTGATGATTTCAGCCCCAGTGATAGCGACGTTTACGTTTCTCCTTCACAAATTAAACGCTTTATGTTAAGTGTGGGAGATAAAATAGCGGGACAGGTACGCCCCCCCAAAGAAGGAGAAAGATACTATGCCCTTTTGCGGATTGAGGCTATAAATGATGAAGATCCAGAGCAAGCCAAAAGGCGCCCTCTTTTTGAGAACCTCACTCCCATTTTTCCTGATGAGCAGTTAGTTTTGGAAACCGTTCCCGAGGAGATTTCTACCCGCATCATTGACCTTTTTGTCCCCATTGGGAAAGGACAGAGGGGATTAATAGTATCACCCCCTAAAGCAGGAAAAACGGTGCTTTTGGAGAAAATCGCCAACGGCATAATGGCCAATTATCCTGAAGTGGTATTAATTGTTCTTTTGATTGACGAGCGGCCAGAAGAAGTTACTCAGATGGAACGCTCAGTCAAAGGACAGGTAATCGCTTCCACTTTTGACCAGAAGCCAGAAAATCATTTGCGAGTGGCCGAACTTACTCTGGAGCGAGCCAAACGTTTAGTAGAGGAAGGTAAAGATGTGGTTATCCTTTTAGATAGTATTACCCGTCTGGCACGAGCTAATAACCTGGTGGTTCCTACTACGGGGAAAACTCTCTCTGGAGGTGTTGATTCTTCCGCTCTTCACTGGCCCAAGCGCTTCTTTGGAGCAGCTCGCAACATTGAGGAAGGTGGTAGCCTGACTATTATAGCCACTGCTTTGGTTGATACTGGTTCACGAATGGATGAGGTGATTTATGAAGAGTTTAAAGGAACAGGTAATATGGAGCTGCACTTAAGCCGTGCTTTAGCGGAAAGCCGTATATTTCCAGCTATAGATATTCATCGTTCGGGAACCCGGAGAGAAGAGCTCTTGCTAAAGAAAGAAGATTTAGAAAAAATATGGATGTTGAGAAAGCTTTTGTCTACTGTAGATGCTCAAGAAGCAACTCAGATGGTTATTGAGCGGATGAAAAACACTCGCTCCAATAGAGAATTTCTCAAAATTATTGACCAGGTTATTAAAGCTTCGCGATGATAGGTGTATAGCTATTTGTAATTAGCCACAAAAATCACATAATACTTCTCCCTTCATAAGAAAATGTGTTTTTAGCGTTGTAAGCACACCAGGGCGCATTTCTCTATTTAGCTTTTGTTTTTCGTTTTTTTTATTTTGTGGTTCTTCTACTAAAATTTAATGGGAGGATTAAATAAAGACGAGCACTGCTTGCTTTTCCGGATAAAGTATTTGTATAAGTAAAACCAACCCGGAGGAGGCAGGCTAATCCATTCTTTGATTTTTGTTCGGTCAAGACTGAAAAACAACCGTTTGATCAAGAAAAAAGGTGATGACCGAGGCATTCTCTCAACATCAGTACAAAAAGAGATTTTAAAGGTAGATTGTTTCATCGCCCCGTTTATTTACAGTTTTTCTCAAAGTAAATGTCGTATTGTTCTGTGTCCTGGGGATTATTGAAGCTATCTATGCATCTATGTAATAGAATCTAAGATAACTATCTAAACTCTTTTATATCGGAGTTAGCACTGCTAAAGCTCTGGCACTGCATGTGTAGGCTTATTCTGCCATTTGCAGTGCAAAGTCCGGGTATCTCCCCCTCTCTACAGATTTTCGTTCTCCTTTTTACCCCCTGAACTCTTCAGTACCATAGCTATTTTTTCTTCCGTGTTCCATTGTGCTTTCGCTGGGGTTTTTTTCAATTTCAACTAAAAGTAGTATAACTTCAAATTTGAGATGTTATAAAATATGGGGTTTTTTTTAAGATCTTTTATTTTTAAACAAACTGCCGGAGGAAAAATTGTTATAATTGTGGGGGAGGATAGAATTGAAAGATGCCTATCGAATAAAAAAAGTCAAGATTCCCCTTTCTGAGCTAAAAGCAGGAGAGCTTCTCCCTTTTACTCTTCTTAATCCCCAGGATCAGGTTCTTTTGAGTCGAGGGCAGATTATAACTTCTGAGTTTGTAGAAAAACTCAAAGAGGATGGCTATTCTTCAGTTTTAGCTGAGATTTTAGAAGAAGACGAAGGATTGGTAGCTAAAGAAGATATATCTCCGGAAATTAAAAAGAAAACCCTGGAGAATATGCAGGAAATTTTAGAAGATTTATCCCGGGGGGAAACCCCTTCTATTGTGCCCTTAGAACAGAATGTTTCTCAGATGGCAAAGGAAGTCAAAGCTCATGAAGAGTTGGTTATCCCTCTTATACAACTGAAGAAACATGATGACCTTACTTTTACTCATTCTCTTAATGTAGCTGTTATTTCTTTGTTTATTGCTAAATTTTTAGGATTAAAAGACGAAGAGCTCATCCATCTGGGTTTAGGTGCTCTTTTACATGATTTAGGAAAACTTCTAATTCCCCCAGAAATTTTAAATAAACCTTCTAATCTCTCAGAAAAAGATTATGAGATTATTCAGAAACATACTATATTTGCAAAAAATATTTTGGATGAGAAGACCCGGTTACCCGAAAGAGTTAAAGAGATACCCTTGCAGCATCATGAAAGAATAGACGGGAGTGGTTATATCCTTCGCTTGACCAAAGAAGAAACCTCTGTTTTGTCCCGCATTACTGCAGTAGCAGATGTCTATGAAGCGCTAACTTCTGACCGACCTTACCGTAAAGCTCTTCCTATCCCCGAGGTTATTGAATATTTAATGGGAAGCGCTGGTCATAAACTTGATGATGAGGTGGTAACCACTTTTATCCGCCATCTTTCTCCCTACCAGGTGGGAGATTTGATAAAATTATCCACTGGAGAAGAGGCGATGGTAAGCAAAATCAACCCTGTTCTTCCCTTTAGACCTGTAATTCGTATTAAAAAACAGGACGAACAGGGAAATGTATACTTCTCAGAAGAAATTGATCTTTCTTATTCTCTAACTTTAACTATAATTGGTGAAATAGATATGAAGAGTCAGATAGATTTGGAGCGGACTATTTTATAATGGATAATTTTATCAAATTTTTAGGAACGGCTGGAGCCCGAGTAGTAGTTTCTAAACAACTACGTGCCTCAGGAGGAGTGTGGATAAAATATCAGGATACCAATATTCACATTGATCCTGGTCCTGGGGCTTTGGTTAGGGCTCTGTCCAGTCGTCCTCCTCTTTCTCCTCCATCTTTAGACGCTCTTCTTCTTTCTCATCGTCATTTAGATCACTCCAATGACCTCAATATTATGGTAGAAGCTATGACCGAGGGCGCCACCAAAAAGAGGGGGGCTGTTTTTCTTCCTGGAGAAGCTTTAGAGGGGGAGCCAGTGTTGTTTAAATATTTGCGAGAAAAATTGGTGAGTCTGGAAATTCTGGAAGAAGGTAAAGAATATCACTGGAAGGACATTTCTTTTTCCACTCCTTTGCGTCACTTGCATTCTGCTGAAACCTATGGTTTTCGTTTTTCTTTTCCTCAGGGGGATGTGTCTTTTATTACTGATACTCTTTTTGAGGAAAAATTAATCGAAGCTTATCAAGATAGCAAAATATTGTTTCTAAATACTGTACGCTTTAAAAAAGATAACCACTCCTCCATACTTCATCTAAGTATTCCTGATGCTCAAGTTATTATTGAGAATATCAAGCCTCGCCTGGCTTTTCTTACTCATTTTGGGTTAACGGTTTTACGAGAGAAACCCTGGAAAATAGCCGAGGAAATGTCTCAAAAAACAGGCATAAAAGTGATAGCTGCCAGTGATGGCATGAAAATAGACTTGGAAGAAGCACTAAAAGATTAAAAACGAGTTAAGGAAAAATAAAAAGAGGAAAGCAAAAGAGAAGCATAAGCTAGAATTAGTGCTCCTACTACAGTATTTAATATTAGTCCTGCTATTCCTAAAAAGCCTAAAAGCCAGAATAGAAGATAGCCTATCAGGAGAAAAAATAGAGCGATAATAAAAAAAGTGAAGCATTCTCCTAAATTCTCGCTAACAAGGTGAAAACTATTCCGAATGGCGGAAAAAGGATTATCTCCTTCGACCACTGTGAGAGGGATAGTAAAGAGCAACAGGAAAGCAAATACAAGTCCTAAGAACATGAACCAGATAGCAAAGAATCCTTCTATGAAACCCATTATGAGGGAAACCATTACAATATCCGGTAAGCGCTTTTGAACTATCCGCCAGGCCCTACGTAAGTCTATCACATCTCGATAGCGGTAATCCCAGGCTATTGCTATTACTAAACTCAGGGCAATAAAACTCAGGAAAACTCCCAGAATTAATAAAATCGCGCTTCCTGCTTCTTGGAAAAAAACAGAAACCCAGGTAAGACTTCCTTGCCAGGTCAGGTAGTTAGAGGTGGCAATCAACAGAGAGGGAATAAGGGTAACGAGAATGATCTGAGGGTAACGAATAATAAGGTTCCAATTCTTCTTTAGTTCTCGCCAAAAATCAAATGTTTCCATTTCTTTCTATACTCCTTTCTAAAAACATGTTATGATTATACTATCCTTAATCGCTAAAATAAACCAGGGGATAAAAAGATCTGTTTGGAAGACATATTTCATTTTAGTAAATTAAAAAATCAGAAGCATCAGGGTTTTCGTCCACTGGAATAGTTTTCCTGTTGTAGTTTCAATATGCTTTATTTTGGTCTTGGTTTTTGGAAAAAAGTTGTTCCACTACCCGCAGCATTGCTAATTTTAATCAGAAATTTAAAGATTTGGTGTATAAAAAGGTTGGTTTTGAATTTTTACAATATTAGACTTTTGTTTAATAAAATTGGAATAGATAGTAAAGTACATCATAGTTTTTTTATGAACTTCTTCTTTAAATTAAAAGGAAAGGGAGGGCAGAAAAATTTTGGAATCGAAGATTATTCCCTTATTTATTCCTCTTTTTGTTGTTTACCTGGTAAATAGTGGAGGAATTGTCTTATCTTTGGAGCCCTTAGACCAGGCTCAGTGGTTGTTAGAAAAAGGAGAGGCTGATAAAGTTCTTGCTCTTCTCGAACCTCTTCTAGATTCTTTTTCCGAAGAAGAACTGTCTCAGGCGGTAGAAATAATTTATCAGATATACTCAGAAAAAGGAGAAAGTGATAAGGCTATCCAGACATTGGAGAAGTACATCGATAGATTTCCTAATACCCCATCTTCTTATCTCTATCGCTACTGGATAGCCAAAATAGAAGAGGAGAGAGAAAATTTTGATAAGGCGCTGGAGTTATTTTACCAAATTATAGATTCTTATCCCCCGGATGTGGAAGACCCTTATGGGCTAAAGAATTTAGTCAGGGAAGATATAGCCTACAATCTTCAATATCATAGCAAGAACTATCTTGAAGCTATTAAAGTTTACCAGGAAATTCTGGATTCTAACTCCGATGGCGAAGAAAAAGCAAGGATTATGATGGAAATTGCTTCTTGCTATGAAAAGTTAGGAAAGATAGAAGAGGCTATTTCTTATTACCAAAAAGTGGTTCGGGAGGCACCTGATTTTTCCTATGGTCGGTGGGCAGAGTTGCGCATAGTTTATCTTCAATCTGAGCCCACGTGGGTAGAAAAAAGCAAAGAAGCTCTGGCTCAAAAACTTGAAGAGGCTTTCCGGAGTAAAGATATTAAAAAGCTTGAAAGCTTAGCCAGGAAAGGAGATTTTTGGGTGGGAGTTATGTTTAGCGAGTTTGAAGTAGATGAATTTTATAAGGTTGAAAACTACCTTAGTGAACACCTGTCTAAAGCTACTGACCTTCGAGTGGGAAAGCTGGAAAAAAGAAATGATGGTTTTAACCTGAAAATTGATAACTGGCCAGACCCCGATTATAATATTCTTTATCTTTTGATAGAAGAAGGCTTATATGGTTGGGAGTGGAAGGGCATCATTCTTTCTAATACCGAACTGGAAAGCTTACAATAATAGGGAGTAAGGAGTGGTCAGACTGAAAAAAAGAGAAGCTCTGGTTAAAAGGAAAACTCGAGAAACTGATGTCGAAATCTATCTCTCCTTGGATGGGGAAAAAAATATCCAGATGGATATGGCTGTTCCTTTTTTTTCTCATCTTCTGGAAAGTATGGCTTTTTACGCTGGTTGGGATTTAAAAATAAAAGCTACTGCTCAAGAATTTATTGATGATTACCACCATGTAGTAGAAGACACGGGTATAGTTCTGGGAGAAGCTCTGAATAAATGTTTGGGAGATAAAAAAGGAATAGAGCGTTTTGCCACTGTTTTTATTCCTATGGACGAGGCGTTAAGTATGGTGGCTGTCGATTTAAGTGGAAGACCTTATTTTCTTTGGGAAAAACCTGATTTAGGAGAGAGAGTGGGTAGTTTTGAGATAGTGTTAGTGAAGGAATTCCTGCAGGCTCTGGTAAATAATGCAAAAATTACTCTTCATGCTAAAATATGGTGGGGTGATAATGGTCATCATTGTTTAGAAGCTCTGTTTAAGGCTCTCGGTAAATCTTTAGCTCAGGCTGCCAAGGTAACGAGTGTTTATCTTCCTTCTACTAAGGGGACTTTATAATAAAGAAGAAGAGGGATAGTTATGATTGCCATTGTTGATTACGAGATAGGTAATTTATATAGCATCTTTAAAGCCCTGGAGAGGTTAGGAGAAGAAGTAGTGGTCACTAATCAGGCTCAAGAGATTAGAGAGGCTGAGGCGGTGGTTCTCCCGGGGGTGGGTTCTTTTGAGAAAGCCATGGAAAATTTAGAGAAAAAAGAAATAAAGGAAGTCATTAAAGAAAACCAGGAAGACGGTAAGCCCTTTTTGGGAATAAACCTGGGTTTACAGCTACTTTTTGAGAAAAGCCAAGAAGCTCCTCGTAAGAAAGGCCTTTCTCTTTTACCAGGGGAAGTGGTGAAACTTCCTCCTACTAATAAAATACCTCATATGGGATGGAATCGAGTATACTTCAAAAAAAATTCTCCGCTTACTCGGGATATACCGCAGGGGAGGTTTTTCTATTTTGCTCACTCTTTTTACGTCTTACCGGAAGAACCTCAAGCAGTGGTGGGCATATGCAATTATAATGTGGTAATTCCTGCCATTGTGAATCATGATAATGTCTGGGGTTTCCAGTTTCATCCCGAGAAAAGTTCTGTCTGGGGTATGAAGGTTTTAGAAAATTGGGTGAGGAGCTGGAAGAAGTGATTTTACCCATTCCTGCCATAGATATTCTGGAGGGGAAAGTGGTAAGGTTAGAGAAAGGGGATTATCAAAAAGTAGAGGTCTTTAGCACTTCTCCTCTTCTCGTAGCCCGGAAGTGGGAGGAAGAAGGTGCTCCTTTTCTACACGTTGTTGATTTAGAGGGAGCAAAATCGGGGTATCCCGTTAATTTCCCTGTTATTAAAGAATTAATTCAGACGGTTGGAATACCGGTTGAGGTGGGAGGAGGGATCAGGGAAGTCTCTTCTTTTATGGGTTATCTTGATGCCGGAGCAGAAAGAGTAGTTCTAAGTAGCATAGTAGTTAAGAACCCCTCAGTTTTTGAAGAGATGATGAAGATAGCGAGAGAAAAAATAGTGGTGAGTATCGATACCCGGGATCAGTTTGTCTCTTTAGAGGGGTGGAGAGAAGAAATCCCTGTTAAAGCTGCGGATTTAGCTAAGGATTTAAAAGGGAAAGGCATTGAGCATTTTATCTTTACTGATGTTCAAAGAGATGGAACACTTCAAGGGGTGAGAGTGGAAGTGATTAGAGATTTTATCGCCGAAAGCGGAGTAAGTATTATAGTTGCGGGAGGAATAAGTCATAAAGAAGATATCCGGAAGATAAAGAGCCTGGGAGAAGGTGTTGAGGGAATAATATTGGGTAAGGCTCTTTACACCGGGCAGCTTAATTTTAAAGAAGTATGCAGTATTCTGCGGGAGGAATGAAAGTGTTAGCCAGAAGAATTATTCCTTGCTTAGATGTAAAAGAGGGAAAAGTGGTAAAAGGAGTCCACTTTGAAAATATAAAAGATGTAGGAGACCCGGTAGAGCTGGCTCAAAGATACGAAGAAGAAGGGGCAGATGAGCTGGTTTTTCTGGATATAACCGCCTCTTATGAACAAAGAGAAACCATGATTCAAGTGGTGGAAAAAATAGCTGAAGTTTTAACTATTCCTTTCACAGTGGGGGGAGGGATAGGAGCTACCGGACAGGTAGCTAATCTCCTCAGGGCTGGCGCAGACAAAATATCGATTAACACTCAGGCAGTTCTTAAACCAGAGTTAATTAGTGAGTTAGCAGAAATGTTTGGTAGCCAGTGTGTGGTGGTAGCTATCGATGTGAAAAGAACCTGGGACCGAATAAATCGGCGTAGTTACTGGGAAGTATTTATAAATGGAGGGCGAACTCCCACCGGGAAAGATGCCCTATCCTGGGCTCAACAGGTAGAAAAGTTAGGAGCAGGAGAAATATTGCTAACCAGCATGGACACCGATGGAACTCAGACTGGTTATGATATTAGCCTTACCCGGAAAGTGGCAGAAAGAGTTCGTTTACCTGTAATTGCCTCAGGAGGAGCGGGGAAGCTGGAACATCTTTTAGCCATTTTGAGAGAAGGGAAAGCTGATGCTGCTCTTGTAGCTTCTATTTTTCACTACCGCTATTTCAGCATAGGAGAGGCTAAGGCCTACCTCCAGAAAAGAGGAATACCAGTGAGGGTAGAAGATTGATGGAAAAATCCTGGGAGGATGTCCTTTTTGAAAAAGAAGAGTTAATTCCTGCCATCGTCCAAGATGCAGAAAGCGGCAAAGTTTTGATGATGGCATATATGAACCGAGAAGCATTGTCTCGTACTTTGGAGACAGGAAAAACCTGGTTCTATAGTAGAGGCAGAAAAAAATTGTGGAACAAAGGGGAAAGTAGTGGCCACTTTCAGGAGGTACAGGGAATTTATGTAGATTGTGATAACGATACATTACTTATTCAGGTAAAACAAGAAGGAGTAGCCTGTCACACTGGTTTTTTTTCTTGCTTTCACCGGGAAATAAAAAAAGGAGAAATTTCCGAACCTCAAGCTCATTTTCCACCTTATTCTCTTTCTTCTTTTTTACAAGAGCTTTTTGAAGTAATAGAGGAAAGAGCTGCCCATCTTTCACCCAACTCTTATACTTCTCGTCTTCTGGAAGAAGGGAGAGAAAAAATTCTGCGCAAAGTAGCAGAAGAAGCTACCGAGGTTATACTGGCCACTTTTGAAGATGAAGACCATAATCGAGAGCACCTGGGGTGGGAAATAGCTGACCTCCTTTATCATCTCCTTGTTCTTTTACAGTATGAAAAGATGACCTATTACCAGATTATGGAAGAATTAAAGAAAAGGAGAAAATAGAGCGGAGAATAAAAGTTGATGTTTATCTCTTGCTCTATCTTCTCATCAAGGACGGTATTATTCGTGATTTCAATATCCAGTAGGTGCTTGTAGAGCTATGGTTCTATTGGTTTGAGGGGTGAAATTCTTTGATTGTTAGTTTTAATCGAAAGCTGAGCGATTTAGAGAAATCGGAATTAAAGGAAAAGCTAGGGAAAGAGAACTTGAATCCTTATTTCCTGGAAGAGGAAACAGGGAAAACCGTTCTGGTTACCGAAAATAATTTTTCTTCTTCGCAGTTGGATGAAAAAGTAGTGGAAAGGACCATCAAAATGGATACTCCTTTCCAACTGGCACATCGCAGCTTCCGTCCTCAGGGAACAGTTATTAAGGTAAAAGGAGTGGAAATAGGAGGGGATAATCTCACGGTTATGGCTGGTCCCTGTGCTGTAGAATCGGAAGAACAACTTTTTGAAACTGCAGAAATAGTGAAAAAAATGGGAGCCCATATTCTTCGAGGAGGAGCTTTTAAACCTCGCACTTCCCCTTATAGCTTTCAAGGTCTGGGAGAGAAAGGGCTTGAGATTCTGGCTCGAGCAGGAGAAAAATTTAATTTACCCATAGTTACCGAAGCTACCAGTCCTGAAATTGCTGACCTTGTGGCACAATATGCTGATATCATTCAGATTGGAGCTCGCAATATGCAAAACTTTGAGCTTCTCAAGAAAGTGGGCTTTTTGAAAAAGCCGGTGCTCCTGAAGCGAGGTTTATCTTCTACCATAGAAGATTGGTTACTGGCTGCTGAATATATCTTGAGCTGGGGAAATTTCCAGGTGATTCTCTGTGAGCGGGGTATTAGAACTATTGAAAGGCTTACTCGTAACACTCTGGATTTGACCGCTATCCCGGTAGTTAAAGATCTTTCTCATTTACCGGTAATGGTAGACCCTAGTCACGGGACGGGTCTGCGGGAAAAAGTGATTCCCATGGCTCGAGCAGCTGTAGCTTGTGGAGCAGATGGAGTAATGGTAGAAGTCCATCCCCGTCCAGAAAAAGCTCTCTCTGATGGTCCGCAAAGCCTCTACCCTGAGCAATTTAAAAAATTGATGAACGACCTGGAAGTGATAAGTATTCTGGTGGGTAAGGAACTAAAAAAGAACGATATACCAGAGAGAATGGAGATAAAAAGCAAACCCGAGTTTTTGAATTTGAGAGTGGCTTTTTTGGGAGAAAGCGGTTCTTTTAGCTCTCAAGTGGCTCGTCGTGCTTTTGGAGAGAGGGCCGAATTATTACCTTGTTCTAATTTTCGAGAAATATTCGAAAAAGTGGAGCAGGGAGAAGCTACTCACGGGTTGATACCCATAGAAAATACTATCACCGGTAGTATTCATAATAATTACGATCTCCTTTTAGAATTTCCCAATCTTTATGTAGTGGGAGAGCGATTCATTCGCGTTTCTCAGTACCTGGGCCTTTATCCTGGCACTAAAGAGAGTGAGATTCAGGTGCTATTTGCTCATCCTCAGGGTTTTGCCCAGTGTGCTCAATTTCTCGAATCGTTGAGGGCGGTGCGAGTAATGAATGTGGGGAGCACTGAAGAAGCAGCTCGTCAGGCCAAAGAATTTGGAATGGGGGGATCTTGTATTTCTTCTGAAGAGGCCATAAAAAAATATGGTCTGGAATTAAATCAGGAAGAGATTGAAGATAATCCTCGTAACTTTACTCGTTTTTTGATTGTTTCTCCTTATTTTGAACCTTCTTCTCAAGATGATAAAGTTTCTTGTGTTTTTGCTGTAGGGAATTATCCCGGGGCACTTCATGAAGCGCTTCGTATTTTTGCCGATCGGAAAGTTAACCTGTTGAAACTCGAATCTCGCCCTCGACCGGGAAAACCCTGGGAATATCTCTTTTATGTAGATTGGGAAGGAAATTTAAAGGAAGACATGTATCAGGATATGATAAAAGAATTATCTGTTAAAACCAGCTTCTGGCGTGTTCTGGGAAGTTATAAAAATTCCTGGAAGAAAGCTAAAGAGGAAAAGAGATGAAAAAGCTGGTAGATTTGCGCCGGGATACCAATACTCTTCCAACTGAGGAGATGAAAGAGGCAGCCTTCCGCTCTCCTTTGGGGGATGCGGTTTATGGTGAAGATCCAAGGCAAAGAGAGCTGGAGGAATTAGCTGCCTTTATTCTGGGAAAAGAAAGAGCAATTTTCCTCCCCAGTGGGACCATGGGCAATCTGGTTGCTCTCCTTACTCATACTCAGAGAGGCAACGAGATAATCCTGGAAGAGAATGCCCATATTTTCACTTCAGAAACTGGAGGGTTAGCCCAAGTAGCGGGTTTAATGGTTAAAACTTTACGAAGTGAAGATGGAGCGCCAGAACCTCGGGATATTGAGAGAGCTATCCGACCGGAGAATATCCATTACCCTAGGACGGCTCTAATTGGCTTAGAAAATACTCATTATCGCTATGGAGGCATAGTGGTTCCTCTTACCAGATTTGAGAAAATAAGAGAGGTAGCAGACAGATACAATTTGCCTGTTCATCTTGATGGGGCAAGGCTTTTTAATGCTGCAATTTATCTGGGAGTAGAAGCTAAAGAGATTGCTCGCTATTGTGATTCAGTTATGATTTCTCTTTCCAAAGGCTTAGGAGCTCCGGTGGGTTCGCTACTCGCCGGGTCTTGCGATTTTATAAAAGAGGCAGAGAGATACCGCAAAATGCTGGGAGGAGGAATGAGACAGACTGGTTGGTTGTGTGCCTGTGGTATCATTGCTCTTTCTGAGGACAACATTTCTCGCCTCCGGGAAGACCATGATAACGCCCAATTTTTGGCGGAAGGTCTGCAGTCTTTACCAGGGATAAAAATAGATCGGCATCAAGTACAAACCAACTTTGTTTTAGCCGATTTAAGTGAGAGAGAATTAGAGGCTACTGTTTTTCTGGAAAGAGTCAGAGAGAAAGGAGTTCTGGCCACTCGAGCCGGGGATTTCGCAGTTCGTTTCGTAACTTCCCGGGAAGTAAACAGAGAAGATATTGTCTTTGCTCTTCAGGTTATCAAAGAAGTTACACAAGTCATTTGATGTTTAGTTAAATCTCAGTAGAGAAAAGCATAAAAACAATCCTAAATAATGTTCAAAAAGAACAAAGAAAAGCATCCTCTTTTATTTCTCGAATTGAAACAGAAACCATAGATAGAGAAGAGCAAGAAAGTGAAGAAGTTGCTTAATTTTTAATTAAATAGTATAATTTGTTTTAGAACAATAGTTTGACGAGGGGGAAACTGGGTGCCTTAGCGTGGGAGAGAAAAAATCTTTTGAGGAAAAGGAATTATTTCAGATTCAAGAAAAAGAAGTGAAACCGCTTGCCTTTCGGATGCGTCCTCGTAGTCTGGATGAGGTAGTAGGTCAACCTCACCTTACTGGAAGGGAAGGTATTCTGAGGAAAATAGTGGAAACTGGTTTTTTACCTTCTCTCATTTTTTGGGGGCCACCGGGGAGTGGTAAGACTTCTGTTGCTCATATTGTGGCTAAGGCTTGTAAATATCAGTTTATTTCCATCAGTGCAGTTACCTCAGGAGTAAAGGAAATAAGAGAGGCAGTAAAAGAAGCAGAAAATGACCTGAAGTTTCACCATAAGAAAACAGTTTTTTTTATTGATGAGATTCATCGCTTTCATAAAGGACAACAAAGCTTACTTCTTCCCCACGTGGAAGAAGGAATAGTTACTTTGATTGGTTCTACTACCGAAAACCCCTCTTTTGAAATTATTGCTCCCTTGCTTTCTCGTTCTCAGGTAATAGTTTTTAAAAAGATTCCGGTAGAAGATCTGGTTCGCTTGTTGAAGAATACCTTAGAAGACGAACGAGGATTAAAAGATGAGGGAATAAGGGTGGAGGAAGACGCTCTTTTCTTCATGGCTCAGCTTGCTGATGGGGATGCTCGGCAGGCTTTGAACTTTCTGGAGGTTGCTTCTCGTATTGCTCAACAAGAAAACAACGGGGTAATAGGGATTAAGTTTTTACAGGATACTTTTCATAAAACCTCCTATTTATACGATAAATCAGGAGAAGAGCATTTTAATCTTCTTTCTGCTTATCATAAGAGCTTGCGAGGTAGTGACCCTGATGCTGCTATTTACTGGTTAGCTCGTATGCTGGAGGGAGGAGAAGACCCTCATGCTATTTTACGTCGTCTGGTAGCCTGTGCTTCAGAAGATGTGGGTAATGCTGATCCTCATGCTTTGCTGATAGCTGTCGCTGCTCAAAAAGCCTATGATTTTCTGGGAGAGCCGGAAGGAAGGCTGTCTTTAGCTCAGGCCACTATATATATAGCCAGCGCTCCTAAAAGCAATGCTTCTTATCAGGCGTTGAACCAGGCGTTGGCGGATGTGAAGGAGTATGGTACACTTCCTGTTCCCTTGCACCTGCGTAATGCCCCTACTGGTATGATGAGGGAGATGGGATTTGGTAAGGAATATCGATATCCTCACGACTTTACTGGAGCATTTGTAGAACAGGAATATTTACCTTCTCAACTAAAGGGGAAAACCTACTTTCATCCCCATGATAGGGGATACGAAAAGACAATGAAAGAAAGGTTGCGTTTTTTGTGGAAAAACCAGAAGTACTGAATTAGCTTCGCGTGGTTTTTTCTTCTTCTCTAATTTCATAGTAAGTAAGAAAACTATAAAAGACATGCTTAAAATGGAAAGAGATGCTGGTCATTATTTTTTTTCATTTTTGGTTGCCACGATAAGTTGAATAATGAATGTTTTAAGGGTAAAATATCTCAGGAGGTGGAATCTTATGACAGAAAAAAAAGAAACTTATCGGTGCAATGTGTGTGGTAACGTAGTGGAAGCTAAAGGAGGAGAAGAAAAAGAAGAAGAACTAACTTGCTGTGGTGAGCCTATGGTTAAAGTTGAGGAGGAGCCTAAAAGAGGTGGTGGTTGCTGCAGAAAGTAAAGTAACTAATAATTAAGAGCAGGTAGCCCGCATAATTCTATACGCTTAGTCGCAAAAATTGTTGTGATTTCTCTATCTTTCTGTTTAATCCATTTCTAACATCATAATAATACCAGAGGATGAACACTGTGGTATTATTATGATGTTACTTTTTCATCTTTTACTTTTAATTTTACACTGTAGCTGTTCGTTTTTGCAGAAACCAGAAAAAGAGGAGGGAGGTGAGAAAAAGGTAAAAGCTATTTAATTTCTCTGGTTTCACTAACTAAAAAAGGAGGGATTCAGCCATGAGACAGAGAGTTATTGTTTTGGCTGCGGTGTTGGTGTTGGTGTTGGGAGGGGGGACAACTTTAGCTCAAAAACCCACCTTAGAAATTTGGGGACGTGCTTCTTTTGCTCCGGCTCAAGCCTACTGGTTTAACTCTTTAGCTTACGAATGGGGAGCAGCCAACGGAGTGGACGTAAAAATCACCTGGATTCCAGTAGCAGATATGTCCCCGAAATTAGCCACAGCTATAGCGTCAGGAACCGAACCAGATATGGTTATTGGAGGTTACCCCACAGCCAAGTTTGCCGAAGCTGATCTTTTGTTACCTCTCGATGATCTGGTAGATAAACTGGGCAGAGATGATTTCTTTGAGATTAAGCTTAAACAAGGTACGGTAGACGGAAAAGTTTATTCTATCCCCTCAGGATTTGAGCTAAGCTGGATGCATGTCCGCAAAGATATTCTGGAAAAAGCCGGTGTTCTTAACTTGTTGCCTTTTGAAAACGAAGAGGGAGTGCTTATAGCAGCTGAGAAAGCCAATCAAGTGGAGCCGGGAGTTTATGGAATAGGTCTCCCTTTGGGAGGAAGTGGAGCTGATTGCTATTGGACTTTCCAGATTTATTACTATGGTTTTGGAGGAGGATTCTTGAGTGATAGGTCAGTAGAAGGAGCAGTGTTTGGGAAAGAGCCTAATCGTTCCATAGCTAAAAAAACATTCGCTTTCGAAAAAGATATTTATGATCGGGGTTTAACCCCTCCTGATTCAGGGGAATGGGTAGATATATCTAATAATATGGCTTTCCTGGAGGGAAGAGTAGCTATGACCTCTAATCCTATGAGTATCTGGTATGGGATAATGACGGGAAAACCAGATTTAGTACCTAAAACCATGATCTATCCTGATGCTTTTCCCATCGACCAAGGCGATGAAAGTAACTTTATTTTTAGTTCAACCCCTTATCCTGATTTAGCTAAAGACCTTCTTTACACTTTCTTTGGTGACAAAGAAGTTTATCGCCAGGGGTGGTGTGAGCAATCCCAACTTTATAACCTTCCGGTATTTAAAAGCCAGATGCAAGTGTTGAGTGAAAATTGGAAACAAGGTATGTATCCGTTTATGGGAATGGACCCTTATGAAGCAGCTATGCGAACCAAGTTTCACACTACCCCAATGGCTTATCCTTTAGGGGAAGCTTCGTCAGTAATGGAAGACCTGTGCTGGGGATGGGTTATTAATGACATGGTAATAAAGGCAGTGATAAAGGGGGAAGACTTTGACAAAGTAATCGATGAATTTCAGGTCAAACTAGAAGATATGGTGCGGGAAGCATACGGACGGTGAATCTATATGCTTCCGGAGGTTTTCTCCTCCGGAGGCATATATCTTATTGGGATAAAAAATGAAGACTAAAACTTTAACCAGCTGGTTTTACGTTATCCCCGCGCTTTTGATTTTAGGGTTGATTCTGATTGTTCCTCTTGTTTATACTTTCTGGATGAGTTTGCAGCACATGCCTATTGGAAAAGCACCTACCTTTGTGGGAGTACGGAATTTTTCCCGGATATTCCGAGATCCTATATTCTATAAAAGTGTTAAAAATACTTTGATATATGCTTTTCCAGCGGTAGCTATTAAAGCCATCATTGGTTTGGGAGTAGCTGTTCTTTTAAACCAAGAGTTCCGAGGAAGAGGGATTTTGCGGGGATTAGCTATTTTGCCTTATGCTCTTCAACCTTTTGTTGTTTGCGTTCTGTTCTGGTTTGTTTATGACTATCGGGGTATAGGGAACGCGCTTTTGCAGGCTGTGGGGCTGAAGCCTATCCACTGGTTGGGAGTTCAATATGCCATGCCTTCTCTAATTTTGGTAAATATCTGGCATGGTTGGCCCTTTTTTTATCTAGGATTTTTATCTGGTTTACAATCTATTCCAGGTGAATTATACGAATCAGCGGAAATCGATGGCGCTTCTTCCTGGCAAAAATTTTTTTCTATCACTCTTCCTTTATTGAAAGAAGTATTTTTAATTGTTTGTGGGCTTTCTCTTATGTGGACTATGGGAGACTTTGTTATTCCCAAGATGATGACAGCCGGCGGTCCAGCTGATGCAACTCTCACTATCCCTATGGCTACTTATAAAATTGCCTTTCTTCTGGGCTTAAATTATCCTCTGGCCTCTGCTTATGCGGTAACTATTCTTCCCATTTTTGTTATTTTGATCTATTTTACAGTAAGGAGTCTGGAGTAAAATGAAGAAAAATAAAAGCGCTAAATTTTTAGTTGCTTTCTTTGTGATAATTTTGCTTTTCTGGATATTTATTCCCATTTACTGGGTAGTAAAAACTGCTTTTTCTCCAGAGGAGGAAGTATGGAGTATGGGTCTTCCTCGCAATCCCACTTTGGCTAATTTTCGGGACATTTTCGTAGGCTCTTCAGGGAGTATGGCGGAAGTCACCGGCGCTATGCTTTCTATCTCTCCTACCATTATTACTCCCTTAATTAATACTTTGCTTGTTGCAGCAGGAGCTGTAGCTTTGACTATGGTGGTAAGTAGCATTGCCGCTTATAATTTGGCCCGCTTTCAGTACCGGGGAAAGAGGATAGTATCTTCCTACATTCTCTTTGCTTATGTTTTCCCTCCTTTCATTCTCATGGTGCCTATTACGATAATCATGAATCGTTTGGGTCTATACGATTCACTTTTTGGTTTAACTCTGGCTCATTTAGCTTATACTGTTCCTTTTGCCATTTATATGTTACGAGGTTACTTTATGGGTATTCCTCAGGAGTTAGAAGAGGCAGCTATGGTAGATGGTTGTTCTCGTTTCCAATCTTTTTTGCGTATCACTTTACCACTAGCTGCTCCCGGCCTGGTAGCAGTGGCTATTTTTTCTCTGGTTCTCTCTTGGGGAGATGCGGTTTTTGCTACTGTTTTAATCAACACACAGGATAAATATACTCTTCCTATTCACATTGGTTTTTTCCTCTGGGGAGGAGAGATTGTAGACCCGGGAAGATTAGCTGCTACTGCTTTGGTGGCTGGCTTAATTCCTGCGTTTCTCTATATTGGTATTCAGCGTTTTGTTCGTATGGGGCTGGTAGCTGGAGCAGTAAAGGGGTGATGAAATGACTCATCGAGAGAGATTAGTCAAAGCTTTATCTCACGAAGAGCCAGATCGAGTTCCCTTTGATCTTGGGAGCTCATCTAATACTGGTATCACTGTTCAAGCCTATGAGCGTCTAAAAAAGTTTTTGGGGATAGATAGCCCTACTCGTATTTTAGATAAACCTTTTCAACTGGCTGATTTATCTCAAGATGGAGAGCTTTTAGAAAAATTGGGTATTGATACCCGGGGAGTTTTCCCCCGTCCTCCGGTGGGATGGGAGGATAGAGTTTATCCTGATGGTTCTTATGAAGATGAATGGGGACTTCGCCGTCGTATGCCGGAAGGTGGATTTTACTATGATATAGTTTGTGGCCCTTTCTGGAAAGAACTCACCTATCAAGCTCTGGATAAGTTTCCTTTCCCTGATGGGAAAGACCCTTCCCGAGTGAGAGGAGTAAAAGAGGAGATTCTCAACTATCACGTCCAAAATTATGGAGTAGTGGTAAATGTTCGAGGAGGATTTATTACTCAGAGTCAGTTGATGAGAGGATTTGAGGGGTGGCTTACTGACATAATCCTTAATCCTGAGCCTCTATGTGATTTAATGGATAGAGCTCTGCAGTATCAAATTGATTTAGCTCATTCTCTTCTCCGTGGAGCAGGAGATAAAGTGGATGTAGTAGTGTACGGAGATGATGTAGGAACGCAGCAGGGTTTGATGGTTTCTCCCCAAATTTACCGGAAATACTTAAAACCTCGTCAACATAAACTATTTCGAGCTATTCGAGAAGAAACTAATGCTAGAATTCACTACCATACTTGTGGTAGTATTTATCCTCTTGTTCCTGATTTTATAGAGATTGGAGTAGATATCTTAAATCCAGTTCAGGTGAGTGCTAAAGATATGGATCCGGCTCGCTTAAAACGAGAGTTTGGCGATAAACTTTCTTTCTGGGGAGGAGTGGATACCCAGAGAGTCCTACCTCAAGGAAGCCCGGAAGAAGTAAAAGAAGAAGTTAGAAGAAGAATAAAAGAGATGGGAAAAAGTGGGGGTTACATATTAGGAGCGGTACATAACATCCAACCTGATGTCCCCCCCGAGAATATAGTAGCTATGTTTAAGGCGGGAAGAGAATTTAGTTACTAAAGAAATTGTTAAAACTTTAGCCAAAAAGATAGCTCTGAGAATTTTGTTTTTGCTCCATAGGGGCAAGAGAAAGGGATAAATATGGAAAGATACAAGATATTGGTTACTCCAACTGCTTCTTTTGGCAAGTATTCTGATGCTTTTTCTCGCTTGAAGAGTGCAGGGTTAGAGGTGATTCTTTCTCCCTATTCTCATCCCTTAAAAGAAGAGGAATTAAAAGAGTTTATTTCTCAAGTGGACGGTATTATTGTGGGTTTAGACCCCATTACTCCTTCTCTTCTTGAAGAGGCTAAGCGTCTCCGGGTTATCTCCAAGCATGGAGTGGGAGTGGATAATATTGCTGTGGAAGAAGCCACTCGACGGAGAATAGTAGTAGCTAATGCTCCGGGGACTAATGACGACTCAGTGGCTGACCTTGCATTTGCTTTTGTTCTTTCTCTTGCTCGTCATATTCCCCGGGCTTGTTGGAGCATGAGAGAAGAAAAATGGGAAAAATTTGTGGGAGTGGAGATTAATGGAAAAACTTTGGGAGTGGTTGGAGTTGGCCGGATTGGGAGGAAAGTAATTCGCCGATCCTGGGGATTTGATATGGAAATACTTGCTCATGATGTGTTCCCCGACCAAAACTTAGCTCAAAAGTAGCAATTTTCCTACGTATCATTGGAAAAATTGCTACGGGAAAGCGATTTTATTACTCTGCATATTCCTCTTACTCAGGAAACCAGGGGTTTTATAGGAGGGAAAGAACTTTCTCTAATGAAGAGAAGTGCCTATCTTATAAATACTGCTCGAGGGGGGATTGTAGACGAGGAAGCACTTTATCGAGCACTGAAAGAAGGGATAATTGCTGGAGCTGCTTTAGATGTTTTTTCTCAGGAACCACCGGGTAGTAGCCCTCTCATGGATCTAGAAAATGTTATCGCTACTCCTCATATGGCCTCTGATACCAAAGAAGCCATACGCCGTATGGATGTAGTGTCAGCAGAGAATGTCATTCGGGTACTTCGGGGAGATCCTCCTCTTTCAGCAGTCAATGTAGTGGAAAAAATATAATATTGAACTTCTGAAAAATGCAAAAGTGAGGAGGTTTGTTTATGAATGGAAGACTGTTGAAAAATAAACTTAGGGAGAAGAAGCCCTGTATTGGAAATTGGGTGACTTTTGCCGATCCCACGGTTACTGAGGTTCTATGTGGGGCAGGCTATGACTTTTTAGTCATTGATACCGAGCACGCTCCTCTGGGAATTGAGACAGTGCAACTTCATCTTTTAGCTATCAAAGGGGAAGAGGCTGTGCCCATAGTGCGAGTGCCATGGAATGACTCAGTTTATCTGAAACGGGTTTTGGATACAGGGGCACCTGGAGTCATGATTCCTCTGGTGCGCAATAGAGAAGAGACAGAAAGAGCAATTTCTTTTTGTCTTTACCCTCCAGAGGGGATTCGAGGATTTGGCCCGCGTCGGGCAGCTGGCTACGACCGCCGGATACCTGAATACATTGAAAAGGCCAATGAGGAAGTTTTAATCATCCTGCAAATTGAGCATTTTGAAACGATAGAAAATTTGGAAGAAATTCTCAAGGTAGAAAGGTTGAGCGCGATTTTTATTGGCCCCTGGGATTTATCTGGTTCTTTAGGCTTATTAGGAAAGATTAATCACCCTCGAGTGGAAGGATATATTGACACCATTATTGAAAAAGCTCATAGTGCTAATATACCAGTAGGGATTGCTGCTTCTTCTAAAGCAGAAGATGTGGTGGGGTGGTTCAAAAGAGGAGTGCAATTTGTTACTGCGGGGACAGACTACGGGCTTCTTTCTCGAGGCTGCGATAACTCAATAACTTCTATAAAGAAATCACTGTAAATATCTGGGGAAGGGTGGGTAAACCACCCTTCCTTTAAGGAGTCAAAGTGAGGATTTTTTTAGCCTGCTCGGGATATTGAGCAATAAATCGCAGCTCGTCTGAAGTCAGGGGTTTTTGTTTTTCTACGTTAGCAAAACGAGCTAATTCTAATACTTCTCGTGCTTCCTCTTCATCTTTAAATTCTATCTCTAATTGATTGTAAACATTGCGGAATCCCTTTATCCCGCTATATTCACCGATTACAATTTGCCTTCCTGTTTCTATGATTTCCGGTTCTCCTCTTCCCAGCTCTTCAAAGTCATAAAGCTCGTAGTTTTTGCGGTCTTTCAACACTCCATCAGCATGGATTCCTGAGGCATGAGCGAAAGCATTAGCCCCTACGCCGGGTTGGGTGATGGGGATAGGGACGCGGAAAGCGTAAGATGCATATTTGCAAGTTTTCCAGGCGGTTTTCAGATTTATTCGCTCGTCCAGCTGATATTTTTCTCCGTCCATACCACTGGCATATTTCACAGCTAAAATTACCGAAACCAAATCAGCATTTCCTGCTCGTTCTCCTATCCCGTTAATGGTTGTATTAATAAAAACATCACATCCTACGTCTATTGCTGCTTTAGCTCCGGCGACAGAATTAGCGACTACCATACCCAGATCATTGTGACAGTGGAGCTCAATAGGCATCTGGGTTGCTTCCCCAATTTTGGCAATACGCTCATAAATGGTGAAAGGACTATCATAGCCTAAAGTGTCACAATACCGAAAACGTTCTGCTCCTGCTTCTTTACCTGCTAAGGCAAACTCGATTAAGTAATCTATATCAGAGCGAGAGGCATCTTCGGCATTTATTCCCACTCCCTGTGCTCCGCAAGCCTTAGCGGTTTCTACTGCTTCTACCATGGATTTTATCACTGTCTCTCGACTCATTTTTTCCTGGAATTTGCTATGAATCATCTGGTCAGAGGTAGATATAGAGAGGTTGAGGTATTTCAATCCTGGTACCATCTCATAAGCTAATTCGACATCCCTTTTTATTGCTCTCAACCATCCACTTAATCTAATAGGACTCAAGACTCCCATTTCTGCCAATTCTAAATTGGCGTTGAGGTAGTTAGTTTCATGACGAGTGGTGGGGAAGCCAAATTCGCTCTGATAAACTCCCATTTCGTTGAGAAAAAAGTTTATCATAGTTTTTTCAATTTTAGCTAATCCTAAGTGGGCAGTCTGAACTCCATCACGATTGGTAACATCTAGAATATAGATTTTAGGCATGTATACACCTCCTCAATTCATTTGATTAATAAAATTTTTTAATCGCTTCATCCCTTTTTCAATGTTCTCTTCTGAGGTAGCATAGGAAAAACGAAGGTAACCTTCCATCCCAAAAGCTATTCCTGGGATGCAGGCTATTTGAGCTTCTTCTAAAAGTGACTCAGCCAATTCTAAAGAGTTATTAATGGGTTTCCCTTGGAAGCTTTTACCTAAATAGGGAGAGAAATTGGCAAAAACGTAAAAAGCTCCCCGAGGGGTGGGAAAAGTGACTGAGGGAATTTCTGAAAGATGTTGCATCATAAGTTTTCTCCGCTCATCAAGCTTTTCTACCATTTCTTTAACCAGAAAAGAATCGCTCTGTAAAGCTTTCCAGGCCGCCCTCTGGCTTATAGAGGTGGGATTGGAAGTAGAGTGATCCTGGAGTCTCCCCATTGCTTCAATTACATCTTGAGGCCCCGCGGCATATCCAATTCGCCAGCCGGTCATAGAAAAGGCTTTAGATACGCCATTGATTACTATAGTTCTCTCTTTCATACCTGGAAAAGTTGCAATACTTTTTACTTTTGCTCCATCATAAGTGAGATGTTCATATATTTCATCAGAAATTATTACTAAATCTTTTTCTTTAGCTAACTGGGCTATTTCTTCTAGTTCTCCCTCTTCCCATACCACCCCTGTCGGGTTTGAAGGGTTGTTTATGATAATAAGACGAGTGTGAGGAGTGAGAGCTTTTTTAATTTCTTCGATACTCACAGTAAGTGTAGATGGAGAAGGCTCAAGTAAAACTGGTTTTCCTTGAGCTAATTTTATCTGTTCTAAGTAAGTAACCCAGTAAGGTTTGGGCAAAAGTACCTCATCTCCGGGGCTACAGAGGGTCAAAATGGCATTAAAAAGAGAGTGTTTGGCACCACAGGAAACTATTATTTCTTGAGTGGTGTAAAAAAGCCCATTTTCTTTCTCCAGTTTTTTGCCAATAGCTTCTTTTAACTCTGGCGTTCCGGAGGTAGGAGTATATTTAGTAAAGCCTTCGTCAATAGCTTTCTTAGCTTCCTCTTTGATTACTAAAGGAGTGTCAAAATCTGGCTCACCAGCACTGAAGGAAATTACATCTCTTCCTTCCTTTTTTAAAGCCTTGGCTCGGGCAGAAATAGATAGAGTAGCGGAAGGCTCAATTTTTTTAACTCTTTCTGTTATTTGCAAAATGTCACCTCCTGAAAAATAATTGCTTTCAGAAATAGGGATGATATACTTACGGTAGTGAGAAATTTGCGTTTCTGAAGTTAGAGTTTTATTCTTTTTTATATAGTAGTGAGAAGAAAAAGTCAAGGGGGTAGCTTAAAATATTTGGAACACGGAAGGAAGATGGTATCCCCCCGGTAGGCATTAAAGTTCTCAGAGAAAGAGAAAAAAGAATATTAGGGGAAAGGTGTGGTGGCTAAAGTTGAAGAAGTATGCCTTTACTTATACTAAAAAGGTTCTTTATTCTGGACTTCGAGTAGTAGTTAAGAGAATGCCTTCACCCCTTGTTACTATTAATTTTTGGGTTCCAGCGGGAGTGAAAGATGAGGAACCTGAAAAAAACGGCCTATCTCATTTTTTTGAGCACATGGTTTTTAAAGGTACTGCTAATTATCCTGCTTCTTTGCTTTCTCGTCAGGTACAAGCTTTAGGGGGAGTTATGAATGCTGGCACTTCCCTGGATACTACCGATTTTTATTTAGTAGTACCGCGAGAATACTGGCGAAAGGCTTTGGAGTTAGAAGTTGATTTACTTTTTCACCCTCTTTTTGATCCTCAGGAGATAGAAAAGGAGAAAATGGTGGTTATCCAGGAAATTCATTTAGATGAAGATGACCCGGGGGAACGCTTGATTCATCTTCTTTATGAAAGAGTATTTTCTGGTACTCCTTACGGGAAGCCCATTTTGGGAATGGAAGATACAGTAAAGACTTTTACTCGTGAGGATTTATTAGAGCACCAGAAGCGCTTTTACCATCCTACCAACCTTACCCTGGTGGTGGCAGGTGACATTGCTGAGGAGGAGGTTTTTGGAGAAGCAGAGAAGTTAGTAGGAGAGTTCCGCGATTTGGAAAACTTCACTTTCTCGCCTTTTCCCTCTCTTCCTTCTCCTCACCAGCAGATAGTAAGCTGTTCTATGGATGTACACCGCTATTACGGTGCAATAGGTTTTCTGACTGAGGGAATTAGAGAAGATGATTTTTATCTTCTGCGCCTTCTCGCAGTAGTTTTAGGTGATGGAATTGGTTCTCGGTTGAACGTAGTTTTACGAGAGGAAAAAAAGTTGGTAGACACCATTCACACTGTTTATTCTTATTACCAGAAAGCTGGTATATTTGCCATTTTTTATACTTTTTCTCAGGGAAAAAAAGAGGAAATAGAGGAGGAAATTCAAAAGGAAATAGTAAATTTAATTTCTGATCCCCCCCGGGATGAAGAATTGGTGCGAGGTAAAAATCTGTTGCGCAGTAGTTTGTTCAGTGTGCTGGAAACTACCTTAGGAACAGCAGAGCTATTGGGGCGCTCTGACGTTACCGATAACATCGACCGGGTGGTTCATCATTTTTTTAATTTAGGAAGTTTTAGAAGTGAAGACCTGGTGGAAACAGTGAAAAAATATCTTGATTTTGAACGAGCTACATTCGTTTTTATAGAGCCAGGGGTGTGATATGGAAAAGACAATGACTGCAGTGAAAAAAATAACCTTTAAAAATGGTTTTACACTAATACTTTCTCCTCGACCGGATAGTGCTCTTGTAGCAATTAATTTGTGCATGAATTTAGGTAATCTCTTTGAAAGCGAGGAAGAACGAGGGATTTCTGCTTTAATGCAAGAGACTCTTCTGAAAGGGACTCAGCGCCAGAGTGCTATAGATTTTAATCGAGCAGTAGAGAATATGGGAGCCACCATAAATAGCTCTTCTAGCTATTTTACTGGACGGGTGGTTATGCAAGGTCCAGCTATTAATATGGGACAAATGTTAAAACTATTTTTTGAAGCAATTAAAAGCCCGGCTTTTCAGGAAGAGGAAATTGAAAAGGAAAAAACCTTTCTCTTAAATGTCCTTCGCTCTCTGGATGATGATCCTTTCCAGGCTGCGATGCTGCGGTTTAAGAAAGCTTTTTACGGTCGTCATCCTTATGCCTTTCCCACTATGGGCGAAGAAAAAACTCTCCGCAATTTAGGAGAAGAAGAAATTTGGTCCTGGTACAGGAAAGTTTATGTGCCTAATAATATGGTAGCTGCAGTAGTGGGTGATTTTGATCCCGATGAAGTAGAAAAGATTTTTCACGAAGAGATGGGAGAAATTATACCTAAGGAGCCCCTTGCTCCTTATCTAGAAAAATTTTCTCCTCTCTCTTTAAAAATTGTAGATCGTAAAGAAGTGAGAGATAGCTGGATGGTGGTGGGCTTTAAGGCTCCCGGGTTATTAGAAGAGAAAGAGAGGGTGGTTTTTGATATTCTGAATAATATTTTAGGAGGGAGTATGTACTCTCGTCTTTTCCTGAAAATCAGGGAAGAGCGAGGTTTGAGTTATCAAGTAGGTTCTCTTTATGTTCCTCTACGGGGTCCATCTTTTATCTGTGCTTATGCTAGTTTTCCCTATGTTTATTTTGACGCAGTGGTAAGAATCTTGTGGGAAGAGCTTCGGGGGTTATCTCATCTCGAGAAAGAAGAATTTGAAGAAGCCAAGAATTATACCAGAGGAAATTTCCTTCATTGTTTAGAAACAGTTTTCTCTCTTTCCTCTCTTTTTGCCTTTTTTGAGAAAGTGGGCTTAGGTTGGGAATTTATTTTTCGTTACGAAAAAATGTTGAGAGAGATTTCTGTGGAAGAAGCAGAAGCTGTTTACCAGCGGTTTAATGGACAAGGAGAGTCTATGGGAGGCATTGTCCCCGCTGAATAAAAGATTCAATATATTCCTGGCTCTCTGTCAATATTTTATGAAAATGTGTCGCTCCCTAACTTGAGGGTTAAATATAACATTTCTATCCTACCTTCCGAATTTCCTTCCGGCGGAGAATAAAGTCTAATTTATGTTTTCCTCCAGAGAAAAAAAGTTGACCGGGGGGGTCTTTTGGCTCTCGACCAAATTTACTATTGTATTGCTGGATAAAAGCGACTAATGAAGGGCTATATTTTCTAAAGTCGGGATATAAGCCAGATTAAGTTCTACTGAGTCTCTCTGTAAAGTCTCTCTGTATTTGGCAATATGAATTTGCAGCATTCCGGAAGTTAATTTTTGCAGCACCCTTAATTCCAGAATTAACAGTTCATAGTAGAATGAGTCAACCGGTAACTGGGTCCGGAAAAGACCAGTAAATGACTATGGTGAATTAAACGGTCAATGATGGCGGCTGTCATTCTCTCATCATAAAATATTCCATTCCACTTGCTGAATTCCAGATTGGTAGTAATAATGATACTGCGTTTTTCATAGCATGCAGATATCACCTGAAAGAGTAACTGAGCACCTCCTTTCTCAAAAGGTACATAACCCCACTCATCAC
>NZ_JAAYFP010000093.1:0-2097 GCF_012728195.1 Candidatus Sordicultor fermentans | reverse complement strand
TAATTTACCTCGCTCGGGAATAAGAGAGCTAATGGAGATAGCCCTCCGCGACCCGGAAGTTATCCGTTTAGAGATGGGAGAACCTCATTTCCCCACTCCCCACCTCATCTTGGAAAAACTCCAGGATTTTTACTGGCAGGGAGAAATCAAATATACTCCCACGGTGGGTATACCCAGCCTGCGAGAAAAAATTGCCCATCACTTGAAAAAAGAAAAAGGATGGGAAGTGACACCAGAAGAGGTGATAATTCTTCCTGGTTCTTTGTTTGGAACGGTAACGATTTTTTCCTCTCTCTTGGAGCCTCAAGATGAAGTTTTAGTGCCTGATCCTGGCTTTACCAACCACTTTTATCAGGTAGAGCTGTGTGGAGGAAAGATGAAGAGATATCACCTCCGGGAGGAAAATGGTTTCCTACCCGATCGAGGAGAAATAGAAAGTTTGATTACCTCTCGCACTAAAATGATACTCATCAATTCCCCTTCTAACCCTGTGGGGGTAGTGTTTCCTGAGGAAACTCTTCGCCAATTAGCTCAACTGGCAGAGGAATACGGGCTTTTGCTTATTTCTGATGAAGCTTATGAGAAATATGTTTATGAGGGAGAGCACCGGGGAATGTTTCCTTTCATAAATAAAGACAATTTGATAAGCATTTTCTCTTTTTCTAAAACTTATGCCCTGACTGGCTGGAGAGTAGGGTATATGGTTGCTCCTCTTTACCTGGTTAAACACTTAGCTAAAGTGGAAGAGTATCTTATCGCCTGTACCTCTCATCTTTCTCAAAAAGCAGCAGAAGTTGCTCTATATTTACCTCCGGAAGAAGTAGAAAAGATGGTAGATTATTACCGGGGTAACCGGGATAAAGCGGTGAGCCTTTTAGAAAAGGGAGGGTTTCGCTTTTTCAAGCCTCAGGGGGGATATTATCTGTGGATAGATATCCGGGAGTTTGGTTTGCCGTCTTTAGAGTTCTGTAAAACTCTGGTAGAGGAGAGTAAAGTAGCTCTGGCTCCTGGCGATGCCTTCGGAGAAACAGGAGAGGGGTTTGCCCGTCTCTCTATCTGCCGCAAGAGAGAAGACGTGGAAGAGGGAGTAAAAAGACTGGTAGAATTCAGAAGGAAGAGAAGATGAAAAAACCTTCTTTAATTATCACCATGGGAGATCCCTCAGGGGTGGGCCCGGAAATTATAGTAAAAAGTATAAGGAGGTGGGATATAGAAGCTATTCCCATAGTAGTAGGAGATAGGAAAATACTCAGAAAAGCCGAAGAAATACTGGGAGTAAAAATACTCTGGAGCGACTTTACCTCACCTGCGGGAAATGGCCCTTTTCTTTACGACCTGAACAATGTAGATCTGGCTTCTTTTTCCTGGGGAGAAATTTCTCCCTCCGGGGGGAAAGCGAGCTATGAATATATAGAAAAAGCCGTAGAGTTGATGGGGGAGGGAAGGGGAGAGGGAGTGGTTACTGCTCCTATAAACAAAGAAGCAATCCACAAAGCCGGTATTCCTTTTATTGGCCACACTGAAATTTTTCAAGAGTTAACCCACAGCGAGGAAGCCTTAACTATGTTTCAAGTAAAGAGCTTGCGAGTTTTTTTCTTTACCCGTCATCTTCCTCTCAAAATAGCAATAGAGCAAGTCAAAAAAGATAAAATTGCCCAATTTATCCCTCGCATGCATTATTATCTTCAAAAGTTGGGCCTATCTCATCCCCGCATAGCGGTAGCTGCTTTGAACCCCCATGGAGGAGAAAGAGGGCTTTTGGGAGAGGAAGAAACAAAAGAGATTATTCCCGCTCTGGAGCTGGTGCGAAGTGGAGGGATAGAAATCTCCGGGCCCTATCCGGCAGATTCTATCTTCTGGCGATCTTTTCAAGGAGAATTTGATGCCGTCTTGTCTCTTTATCACGACCAGGGACATATTGCCACTAAGTGTTTAGATTTTTATAAAACGGTGAGTGTGACTTTAGGATTGCCCTTTATTCGCACCTCTCCCGACCACGGAACAGCTATGGATATTGCAGGAAAGGGAATAGCGAACGAAGAAAGCATGTTAGAAGCTTGCCGACATGCTGCCCAATATGCCGTATATTATTAAATT
>NZ_JAAYFP010000092.1:0-4636 GCF_012728195.1 Candidatus Sordicultor fermentans | reverse complement strand
GTTTGCAGCCGAAGATAAGGAAGAGAAATAGCCAGAAAAGCTTCTGGATTGGGGATAAAAGGCTTGGTTCTGTTTTGAGTATATTTAATATTTTCAAAAAAGAATCAAAGCAAATTCAAGGAAAAATCGGATATTTTGGGCTTAGTGATTGGTGGTTATCAAATTTTTCGGTAGAGGGAAGAGAACATATCATAAAAACATTTCAACCATTTGGTTCAAGCGGAGAATCTTTAATTAAAGGTAATATTTCCTATACAAGCGAAACTCCTGTTGGCTTATTATCAGCTCTTGCGAGCTGGTTTAGTAAAAAAGATGACAGAACAATAGCATATAGAATTATCAAAAAGGCAGAAGAAATGATAGATGAATCAAGTAACATTTTAGACATCCACTTTTTGTACCAGAGCAAAATAGAAATATACTACAGAAATCGAGATAACGACCCTGATGCACTGGAGAAAGCAATTGAAGCTTGTAAACAGCAGATAGAAATATCCCCCAAAGCTAAAATTGCTTTTCAAAGAGAATATAAAGACAGTCCTTTGCCAGCTCATAAGGGTTTTGAACAGTTGGCTATAATTGAGGAAAAACGTAAAAATTTTGAAGCTGCAATTCAAATTTCAAAGGCAGCTTTAGAGCAAGGGTGGGCTGGTGATTGGGAAAAGCGGATAGAGAGGTGTTCAAAAAAATTAGACAAAAATAACGGGATATAACCGCCATTAGGAGAAAGCAGTATCTAACTCTATCCTTTTTTAGAAATAGCGCGTTCTATCATCTTTTCTAATTTTTGGTGGAATTCCTCATCAATAATTTTCTCTCCAGCTCTTCCTATTCCTTTTTCTACCAATGCCATTAATATTTTGCCTGCATTTTCTTCGATAGGATTCATCTAATAAACCTCCTTAGTATTTCCATCTAACTCCAATATATTATCCACATCGCAAAGTTAGTGCGCTTCGCTTTGAGTTTCCCTTAGAGCTCAATACTGAGCATCGTTTAAGAGCCAGTAGATTTCAGTGTCTTTGATGTGTTCGTTTCCTTCGGCATAGTCAAAAGCAGTTTTGCCTACATTGCTCTTGGCTTTTCCATCTGCTCCAGCATCAAGAAGTATTTTAGTAATTTCAGGATTTTGATTCAATAAAGCTGCCCACATCAGTGGAGTAACGCCATCTTTATCTCTCGCATTAACATCAGCTCCTGCATCTAATAGTAGGTTGATAACTTCAGGATTCTGGTTCCAACCAGCTGCAAGCACAAGTGGAGTAAAACCCAAAATTTTATCTCTGGCATTCACATCTGCTCCAGCATCAATAAACGCTTTAGTAACTTCAGGATTTTGATTCAAGCCAGCTGCCCGCATAAGCGAAGTCCCGCCCTTTTTATCTCTCGCATTAACATCTGCTCCAGCTCCTAAAAGAACTTTAATAACCTCAGGATTTTGATTATACTGAGCAGCCAGCATTAGTGGAGTAGTACCCTCTGCATTTCCGAAGTCCTCGATTTTCTTTGTCGTCCGTGCATTTACATCAGCTCCGGCATCTAATAAGACTTTGATAACTTCAGGATTTTGGTTAAAAGCAGCTGCCCGCATAAGTGCAGTAACGCCATCTTTACCTCTCGCATTAACATCTGCTCCCGCATCTAATAGTGCTTTAATAACCTCAGGATTCTGGTTGTCTTTTGCGGCATACATCAGCGGAATCATGCCATTTTTACTTCTGGCATTTATATCTGTCCCAGCATCTACAAGTATTTTTATAATTTCAGGATTTTGGTTACACTGAGCTGCAAACATTAGTGGAGTCATGCTATCTTTATTCTGAACATTCACATCGGCTCCGGCATCTAATAGTAGTTTTATAACCTCAGGGTTCTGGTTCCCACCAGCTGCCCACATCAGTGGAGTTAAGCCATGTTTACCTCTCACATTTAAATCTGCTCCAGCTTCTAACAAGACTTTTATAATCTCAGGATTTTGATTCAAAATAACTGCCCGCATTAGTGGAGTATAGCCATCTTCAGTCTGAACATTTACATCAGTTCCGGCATCAATGAGAACTTTAATCACTTCAGGATTCTGGTTATTCTCTGCTGCATGCATCAGTGGAGTAAAACCATTTGCATCTCTGGTGTTTACATTTGCCCCAGCTCCTAAAAGGACTTTAATCACTTCAGGATTTTGATTATACCGAGCAGCCATTATCAGTGGAGTAACACCCTCTACCTCTCTAAAACCCTCTATTTTCTTTGTCGTCCGTGCATTCACATCAGCTCCCGCATCGATGGCTTTTTTCACTTCATCAGGAGTTCCGGTTTTTACTAACTCAAAGAAGTCTTCCTCTCCTATAGCTGATACACTACCAGCTAAGATAAAGGAGATTATAAGAAGGATAACTAATAGAGTCTTTTTCATTTATATCCCTCCCTTATCTTTCTGTATCTCCTTTGTAAGAAGATTATATCAAACCTACAAACCCTCCTCCTCCAGCCACTCGTGCACGAGGTAGGCGAAGTAATCGGCTTCTTTGTATAGCCTGGCGATAAAGCTTTTGTGGCCTAAAACACCGAGCACAGAAATTGGTGTGGCGAAGAAGAAAATGGCTTTGGTTTCTCTCCGGGGGTGTTATAAAAAGGTGCTACTGTAGTTCTACACCGTAGAATCACCTTTCCTGTCGCCCACATCTCTTTATAAGTAGGGAAACCTGGGTTTCCCCTCAAATACTATTAAAGGAGGTGTTTTAATGGCAATTATTACCGAGCTACCTAACAGAATAAGGTTACGTTTTCAGGTTGGCTTTACTGATACGGGCAATCCTAAATATGCCACCCAGTCTTTCAGTAAAGTGAAAGAAGATGCTTCCCACGATGACATCTACGATGTAGCCAATGGGATAGCTTCTCTGTGTGGTTATGATTTAGAGGGTATCTATTTAGAAGAAGATAAGTTGATGGTATAGGAGGTGAACAATGAAGACATTAAAGATGGTCTTTGCTAATGCAGGAGGAAGCAACGTTACTTTTAGCTTGAAAAACCCCAAAGCAGGTATCACAGCAAGTGAAGTGCAGACAGTGATGGACGATATCATAGCTAAAAACGTCTTTGCCACCACCGGTGGTGATATAGTATCTAAAGTAAGAGCTACCATAGTTGATACCACTGAAACTACCTTATTTGAGGTATGAGCACCACTACTAAGAAAAAGAGCACTAAGGGAGAGGTTACGCCTCTCCCTGTTACCTATGATAAGAGCTTGGAGCGAACACTCAACAAACTTGATAGACGATTAGAGAAGTTCGATGATAGATTAGGCTCCTTAGAGCGGGAGATATCTGCTCTCCGAGTGTGGGGAAGCATTCTATCCTTCCTCATTCCCTCTCTACTTTTATCTCTCCTTGTGCATCAACTCACCAAATGAGGTTTTTTCGACTCCTCTTAAAAGACTTACTCTCTCTATTTAAAGATGATAAAGAAGAGCTCCACCTGGAGAGCTTCTCATTTCCTGATGAAATACCCACCATAATGAAGATTGCTCGAGAGTATTTTGATAATGGAAAGTTAGAATATCCAGTTAATCCTTATGCCCTTTTATTTGCTATAAGAGAAGCAGAGAAAGGAAGGAAAGGCTTTGAGTTTGGCATCATCATCGCTAAAAATACCGATTTAGAAACTCAGTGTAGATACGCCTGTCAAACAATAGTAAATAACGTCAAGAGATTTCACCAGTATCTAGAGGAAGGGGAGAGGAGCGCTCTGTCCGAACGCAGTGAGGATGAGCTTTGCTCACACTCTGCGGAGGGGAAACCTGGGTTTCCCCTCAAATACAACGACTTTATCACCTTTTTAGGCTCTCGCTATGCACCCATAGGCGCAGATAACGACCCCCATAACTTAAACGCTCATTGGGTGCGCAATGTTAAGTTCTTCTATAACATATTTACAGGAGGAAGCTAATGGAGTTAATAAAAGACTTACTCATTTTAATTTTACCCTCTCTTTTAACTGCTGTTTTCAGCTATTTAGGCATAGATAAGATTAAGTTTCAGAGATATCAGCGGTTGATTGAAATAGCAGAAGAAGCAGTCTTATATGCAGATGATTACTACCCCGAGAGTCCTGGAGTAGATAAGCTCAAAGAAGCTATAGAATACTTTAAAACAGCAGCACAGAAAGCAGGCTTCTGGGTGAGTGATAAAGAAGCAGAGGAGAAAGTAAGAATAGCATATCAAGCACTGCAGAGACAAGCACTGAACAATTTAGCGAGGCAGTTGGTGGGGGAGTAATAAGGCGAGGGGTGAAAGAGCACCTCTTGCCAGAAGATAGAGATAAAATAAGAGAATACGAAAGAGAAAAGTTTAGCAAGAAATTAAGCAAAATAAAACTAAAAGATATTGCAGGATACGATGAGGTTGTGGTAAAGTTTGACTGGGAGAAATAAACGAGTCCAGTGACTATAAAGAAGGTTTTTTAGAGAGAGCGGAGAAAGAATGCAATAATGAAGCGCTTTGCGCTCTTCGGCGTAGCCGAATGACAGAGCGGCGGTCTCCTAAACCGCAGGCTGAGGGTTCGAATCCCGCCGGGCGCACCAAGGGTGCATTTCGGGACATTTTAACAGTGAAAAAGCTCTTATTTACCTTC
>NZ_JAAYFP010000010.1:0-11700 GCF_012728195.1 Candidatus Sordicultor fermentans | reverse complement strand
CCTTACAAAGGTGATGGTGTTTATATCGTACCAGCCCAGGTTTTTAGCCTACCTATAAGGGATTGAAACTCGACTTTCCTCTCACCGAGGGCATAGAATTCCTCAGTTTTTAGCCTACCTATAAGGGATTGAAACAGACATGCCTGCGGCAGGCAAAAGAAAAAGATTAAATACAAATACTACTGAGAAAAATATCCTCCACACCTGCGGTAAGCTAAAAGATGAAAGACGAGAAAGTGTAAAACAAGTATTCAGCTAAATTTAGCTAAGACTTTAAATACTGTGGACCCCTCGCAGAACCATTCAGGGGTGACGCCTCTTTTGTCATTCCCGAAATTTTTTATCGGGAATCCAAATGCTTTCAATACTGTAGACCCCTGATAGAACCATTCAGGGGTGACGAAAAAACAAAGACACCCTCTCCCCCGAAGGGAGAGGGAAAGAGAGATCACCGCGGTCGGCCTCTACCCTTACTCGCGGTGACTCTACTCTTACTCGCGGTGACAGAAAAAGACGCCCCCGAATGTTCAATCGCGAGCCTGGCGGGTCAATCGCGAGGGTTGAGGAAGACGCCCTTTCTTCCTCAGTGGTCTTTTGCTTTTTATTCTCTCTAACTTTTTTGCTTTTTGGGGGGTTCATAAGGGAGTATTTTCTCCCTCTTTATTACTCTGTGGCAATCTCACACTTTAAAAAACGAGACCGCTTCCTCAATTGCTCCCTGCGATGAGAAATGAGGAAAGTCCTTGCAATGATAAGAAAAGAAGGGGGTTATAGAGGAAGTCTTTTCCCTTATAGTTCTGGCCTACCTATGAGGGATTGCAGTTACAGACGATAAAATTTAGGGTATACTATACAAGTAGAAAGTTCTCTCTTACTTATAACATCCTGGCTCTTTAAGGGGGTGCGTTGTATGTCTGATTTTGCTGAAAGAATTGGGAAAACTTTGGCCGAGATTGAGCGAACCAAGAGAATGGCAGGAGCTCCAGACCGAGTAGCGTCTTACCTCTCTCCGCTTTATACTTCTCTAATTAGAGATATCATGTCGGAGGTAAAGCAGCAGGTCAAAGAAGAAGTTCTTAAAGAGTTGAAAAATCATGATGTGGATTGACAGGTTTATTCAGGTCTAAAAAGTGAGGCTATACCGCCCCCTGTTTCCTACAAGATGGAAGAAAGGACGGTCATAGGAAGCCTACTTCTTTATACTAAGGGGATTTTCTTCCCCTGTAGGATTCTTGATAGAAGCGTTCAGAAATGATGAAAAGGGAAGGGGGTTAAGGTAGCACTCTAAGGCAAGAAGGAAAAAGGAGGGAGGTAATAAAATGTCTTTAGACGATGCAATGAGGAAAGCAGGTCTTATCGAATCGCTCAGAAAATATGCAGAAAACTCTCCCGGGATAGTCGGTGGCTACGCTAGTGAGGTATATGCAGAGATTGGGGATGCATTGGAACAAACTATCAGGTCTCAATTTGATGGATTCTATCGTGAGTTCGAAGTCATGAAAGAAGATTTGGTTGATGCGATTAAGGAAGCAGTTAAAGAAGGTATTAAGGAGGGCATCAAAGCCTATCGGCAGTCTGAAAATCTGGATAACAAATAAAAATTCTGTAATGAGAGTCAAAAAAGGTAGATTATAAAATTCAGATAAGATAAGATTAGAATATATGTTATATTAGCGTTTTTTGCACCATATCAAAAGTAGTACCAAAATCTGTTCTTGCTTCAAGGGGGGTAGCAAATGAACGAAGAGCAATTTGTGCTTGGAGCATTGCTCCACGATGTAGGGAAGGCTCTGGAGCGGTGTCGATATTTTGATTTACCAGGTGACCTTCAAAAAACGAATGTTTCTTACTCACACGCTAAATATTCTGCCTTTTTAATCCAGACCTTAAGAAATGCTCAAAACTCTTTTCTCCATCCCGGTTTAAAAGACCTTCTCACCGAAGAGGTGGAAAAACTGGTCCTCTTCCATCATAATCCCCGTACTATCGAAGAATCAATTCTTCAAGTGGCAGACTGGATGTCAGCAGCAGAGCGGGAGGAAGATGAAGAAAATGCTCAAATATACTATAAAGTTCCCCTCCGCTCTATCTTTTCTCGAATCGGTAGTGAAGAAATTCAGCCATTTTATTACCCGCTTAAACCCCTCAGCTTCGAAACTCTTATGCCCACCGCTCAGAATACCATCGAAACAGTGAATTATAAAAATCTCATGGATGAGATGCTAAAAGATTTTCCTTTTATTGATACTCTTGAGAAACTGTTAGGAGTTCTGGAAATTTATTTTTCATCAGTCCCGGCTCAAACCAGTCGCTTTGTGAGCGATATATCGCTTTACGACCACTCCCGGGTGACAGCAGCCCTTGCTCATTCTCTTTATATTGATTGGGAAAATGGTCTTTTTAATGAGAAAGATATAGAGGAAATCAAAAAGTGGATTCTAAAAAAAGAGGGGAAAAACGGAGACAAAAACCTCTTTCTAATCGTTGGCGGAGACCTTTCCGGAATTCAGAATTTTATTTTTAACATCCCCTCTAAAGGTGCAGCACGGAGTCTCAAAGGGCGCTCAGTTTATTTAGATCTCATACCCCGATATATAGCAAAATATATTCTGGACCAATGCCACCTTACTCCGGCAAATATTCTCTATTTGGGTGGAGGAAATTTCCAGCTTATCCTGCCTCTTTCCTTTGAGAAAGAGCTGACCGAAATTCGGAAAAAGATTACAACTAATCTCTGGGCTCTCCACCGGGGAGAAATTGCCTTCATTCTTTCTTCGGTAAAAGTAAGTCTCGAGGACATGTTTTGCTTCCAGCTGGTTCTTGAAAAACTTAATGACACCATAGCAAAAGAGAAAGGACGGCGTTTCTGGGAGATAAAAGAAGACCTGTACGACCAGCTCTTTGTTCCGGGTGAGGAAATAGTCCGGGAAGGAGAACACTGTGTTTCGTGTGGCCGCAAGGGAACATCCTCTTCTGGTGGAGAAGAGATTCTCTGTCCGATTTGCAGGTCACTGGTTGAGCTCACCGGTTCACTAAAAAATTCCAGATATCTGATAGAAAAAAGAGTAAGCCCCACTCAGCAATTATTAAAGCCTTCTATTTTTAACTTTTTTGTCTCCCTGGGGTACGAAATTTCCTTTGAAGGCTCTTTCCGTAAGCCTCATCCTAACGAGAAAGTTTACCAGTTAGAAGATATAGATATCCATGCTCCGGATGGGACTCTCTGTGATGGATTTCTATCGGGGAGCTTCACTTTACCCGACCGAACCTTTGACCAGATTGCAGATACCGGTATTCATTCAGAAGATGACGGTAAGAAGATGGGAAGCTCCCGGCTTGGTTATCTCAAAATGGACGTGGATAACCTGGGAAGTCTAATTTCCGAACTCACCGAAAGAGAAAAAGAACGTTCCGGGGAGGCTACTTCCCTCTCTCGGATTCGCACTTTTTCCAGGCGGGTTGAGCTCTTTTTCAATACCTATCTTGTCTATCTCATTCGGGAATATGACCCGGATAAAACCAAAATCTATCCTGTGTATATCGGTGGAGATGATTTGTTTGTTGTGGGCAATTGGGAAACCATCGTCCACCTTGCTGGTAAAATTCGTGATTCGTTTCGTACCTATACCGGGGGAAATCCTGAGTTCTCGCTCTCGGGGGGGATAGTCTGTGTTCCTTATGATTATCCGGTCATTCGAACCAGCTCCTTAGTGGAAGAGGCACTCACCGCTTCAAAAACCTTTCTTTATTATGGAGAGACAAACCCCACTAAAGATAAGGTGACGATTTTTAATGAAACCTTAACCTGGTTTGAGTTAGAAGTTGCTCTGGAGCTGGGGGAGAAAATTGCTCAAGCCATTAACAGCGGCAGCTCCAGCCGGGCGTTGATACATAGAATTTCTGGTTCCCTGCACGATTTTGACCCGCTTATTAGTCAATCTAACCAGCTGGTCATAAAACCTCCGGCTATCTGGCGATTTCTCTATCACCTCAGAAAAGATAAAGAAATCGCCGATATTTTAGAGGGAATAATTTTAAACAATCTCTTTAAAGACCAAAAAATCAAAAATTCCCGGCTTATTTTGGTTGCTAACCGATTTGCCGAGATGAAGACCAGAAAAGCCACTTCTGTGATGGATATATATTAATTAATGAATAAAAGGAGAGTGGATAAAAAATGAATGCGAGAACAGATAAAAATCGGGCGTCAGAGTCGTATCGCCGCAGGGACGATATCGGTTCACAAGAAGAACGATGGCGTAAAAATCTGAAGGATTTTTTCTCGACCCCCAACTACGCTGAGAAAGTTTTGCGCTTTGAGCGGATGGGAATGGATGAATTTAAAGAATTTAATCAGAAATTAAAAGATTTTATGAAACAACAGGCAGGAAAAATCAACTCTTCCCGAATGCGAAAAATATATGAGATGATAAAAGGGGCTAAAAACGAACACGACCTCCTCCTTACTGTCCCCCGGTTGGCCTACATTGTCGGTCGTGAAGAGCGAGACCGTAATTCAATTGGACTGGTAGTTACGCTCCTTTGCGATGCTATCCTGGCTATGCAAACCAGGGAAGATTTTAAAGGCATTCAGAAGTGTGCTGAGGCGATGGTTGCCTATCAGAAATATTATTCTGATAAATAATGAAGGAGGAATCGCAATGAATCAATTTCTGGGAAAACTTTTTCTTAACGGGAAAATTGAAACTCAAACCGGTCTTCATATCGGAGGTTCTCGAGAAACCGGGGAAATTGGTGGTATGGACAACCCAGTGATAAAGACTGCCAATGGCACTCCCTATATTCCTGGTTCCTCCTTAAAAGGGAAAATGCGCTGCACTCTGGAGCGAGCAGAAGGTAAGGAAGGAACTCGCCATAGCGGTGACCCCTGCGGGTGTGGACAGTGTTTGGTTTGTCTCCTTTTTGGAAGTCATTCTTCAGATGATGAAAAGAAAACTCTAAGCCGCTTGTGTGTTCGCGATGCCTGGCTTGATGTTGACGATTTCGAAAATAGGTTTCCTGACCTCGTTGAAGAAAAAACCTTTACTGAGGAAAAGACAGAAAACATCATAGACCGGATTAGTGGCACGGCAAAGCACCCCCGAACCCTCGAACGAGTTCCGGCAGGCGCCCTTTTCGACTTTGAAATGGTTCTCAATCTCTTCGAAAATGACCGTGACCAGATAGACCAGCTCATTCGCTTCTTTATGAGAGGACTTCGTATGGTGGAAGATGAATATTTAGGAGGGAGCGGAACTCGAGGTTCGGGTAAAGTGGCTTTTCGCAACCTTGCTTTCACCCTGAAGAGAAAACTGGAATATATTGGCGATAACACTCGTTTACCGCTTCTTACCAAAGAGGACACCACTTTTGATATTGATGAATTAATTCAAGTACTTATGTCCCAGCTGGTGGGGTGACCGCTATGGCTGTTCAGTTGGTGAAACTACTCCCCTCCAGACATTTCCGGATACGAATTGGTGAGGGGAGAATGGACCGAATCGGGAACATGGTTCATGCCGACACTCTCTTCTCAGCACTGGTGAATAGCGGAATCAAACTTTATGGCGAAGACCTTTTTATTCCTGTTATCGATTCTCTGTGTATTTCGTCAGTTTTCTATGGACTGCGAGTGAAAGAGGGAAACGAAAGCAGAGACCTTTTATTCTTCCCCAAGCCCAGAGCCCGTTTTCGCGAACCTGAAGACCCCACCCAGAGAAAAAAACTCAAGCGGCTATCCTGGGTATCTTCTTCCGCTTTATCCCAAATTCTTGAAACTTATGATTATGAGGAAGCCCTTTTTCAGATTGACCTCCTCGACCCTAACCAATTTGTGTTTCTTAATCCTCAGTTTTGTGTGTCTTCCGCCGAGAGAATCCCCTGGCTTGAAGAAAACATCAGTTTTTTCCGGACGATACTGGAACCCAAAGTTTCTATCAGCAGAACTAATGCCAAACCGATGGGTCTTTATTACCAGGCAGAATTAGAGTTTTGCTTTACAGAATGGGCAGAGAGACGGTCTATTACTCCTTTTCTCTTCTTCCTTCTGGAAGGAGAGCTTACTCCTCAACTCATCGGCACTCTCAATTTATTCATTGAAGAAGGGCTGGGAGGGGAAAGAGCCAGTGGAAAAGGAACTTTTGCGTCCTGGGAACATGAGCCATTCCCACTTCCTCAAGAAGGAAACATGATGATGCTTCTGAGCTCTGCAATTCCTGAGAGGGAAGAAATGGAGCACCTCATCACTTATGAACTCAGAAAGCGGGATGGATTTCTCTTCTGGAATGGACCTGTGGGAAAGCGAAAGAAATCTTACTACACTCTAAGAGAAGGGTCGCTGGTGAAAACCCCTTTTGGGGGGAAGAATCTGGAGGTTTCCCCGCTTCCTGAAAAGCGAGCCATTGCGTACGGAAAAGCATCAGGGTGGACATTTGGACAGAAAGGAGGCCAGGAATGATGAAGCTGTCTTTGCGCGTCATCACCCCCATCTGTGTTCGGAGCGGGGAAAACGCATCGGCCATAGCTGATTACATCTACGACCCCCAGAAAAGAGCAATTTATCTCATCGACCAGGTAAAATTTAATCGGTGGTTAATGGAGCAAGGGGAAAATGCCCGGTTTTTAATCAAAGATATTACCTCATTAGTTTCTTCCCAGCAGGGAACACTGGTGGATTTTTTTAATGAGCACGGTCTTTTACCTCGCGATTTTTCCCGGGCTGCTATTCCGGTCTCTTTTCCCAACTCGATAACCTTTGGGAATCGGAATCTTTTCCTTCCCACCTTAACCGGAGGGAAACCCTATATCCCTGGCTCTTCCATCAAGGGAGCCATCCGTACTGCTTTGATGTTTGACTATATCAAAAACCAGGATAATGGAGGGCCGGGATACGGTGCAACTTCTCATCTTCAAGATTCCCGTCAGGTGTACACCGGTTCAGATATCTTCTGTCTACCCGACCACAGATCTCGTTTACTCCCAGAAAACGATGCGCTTCGATTCCTCCAGGTGACTGACACCATCCCCTCCTCTTTAGAATCACTCCGGGTCTATGCTTTAGAGCGGAAAGGAGGAACCACCACTGCTATTCCCGCTCTCCTTTTAGGGTTCTATCCCGGAACTGAAATGACTTTTGAAGTCAACATCCTGCCGGGTTTTGAGAAGGCAAATATCCCTGAATATTGGAAGAAATTCTTTAATAGAGGAGAAGTTGCTATCCTCAGAGCCATAAGTAATTATTCGCTCGCTCTCCTCGAGGACGAGCTCAATAGACTAAAAAAAAGAAGCAACAAACCTCCCGAGAATCAATTGCTTTATAATAGCTATACCCGGATTTTAAGCAATACTAAAAATAGCATCAAGCAAGGGGGAGCTCTCCTGCGGGTTGGCTTCGGGAAAACTTATTATTTTAATTCAATTGGATACTTTATGTCAGACGAAGAAAAGGAGAAATATAAAGGGAATTGGAAGAGAGTTAAGTTGGTTAGTGAGTTTCCAACCACTCGTTGGATGATTAGAACCCCGGATAATCAGTGCCTACCGGCGGGGTGGAGTTTGGTTCAAGAAAAGAGAATCTGAATATGCTTATCACCTCGATTGGCAAAGCTAGAGAATATCGGGAGACTAACTATGCCTTCCATGGGAAGAGCTGCTCGAGCTGTTTTTCTACTCTGGCCATCGCTCAGTTATTGGATATTCCTCGGGAAGAGAAAATTTTATTTTTAGTTACTCCTGAAACTATTGAAGCTTCTTCCGATATTCAGTCTCAGTTCAAAAAAGCTGGATATCACAATCTGGAAACGATTCGTATTCCCCATGCTGAAGATGAAGAATCCATTTTTCAGATAGTTCTCACCCTCACCGATGCGGTAGCAGAGGGCGAACAGGTTATTCTCGATGTTACCCATTCTTTTCGCAGTCTTCCTTTTGTTTACTTTGTCACTCTTCTTTTTCTGCATGCTTTTAAAGGGGTCAGTATTGAGGGAATTTACTACGGGTCTTTCGAAGAAGGAAGAGAAACTAATCCCATTGTAGACCTCACCTCTCTCTTTTCCATGGCTTTCTGGTTCCACGCGGTACAGACCTTCCGGGAAACCGGTAGCGTACAGCCTCTTTATGATATCGTAAGCCGAGAGGCATCCCGGATTATCCAGCGTAAAGAAGAGGAAGAGATTGCTCGTAAGCTCTCTGCCTTAAAAGTCCCCCTCCAGAATTTAGGCTTATCTATATCTTTCTGTCTTCCTATAGAAATGGGGATGGATGTAGAGCAGCTTCTTCAAAAGCTGGATTTTAAATCTGATAAAGGCTCATACGAGGGGCTGTTGGCATTAGTTTTTCAGGAAATATCCGATGAGTTAAAGGAGTTTGCTCTATCCTCGAAAAAGAAAGATGAGATTCTCCTCACCCAGGAGGAGTTGCTGAGGGAATATAAAATAGCCCGGTGGTATAACCATCATGGGAATCCAGACCATACTCTAATTATCTTAGGGGAGCTCATGATAAGCTGGATGATTAAAGTCCGGGATATGAGGGACTGGCTGGATTACAATAACACCCGCCATAGAGCCAGGGGAATTCTTAACGGGATGTCAATGCGTTCAAGAAAAGACATTGGCCCGGATAATATCATCAAAGAAATTGGTAGCCGCTGGAACTCCATTGGAAGCCAGAGAAATGAATTCGCCCATGCCGGCTTCAGGAAAGATGTTGTTCGCACCACAAAAAAGAAAGAAGCGGTGGACAATCTTTGTTCTGCTGTTTATGACCTGCTGCAAGTGGATGTTTTAAATACCATTCCTCCGAAAGAACGGAAGAAATTGCTCATCGTCCCCTTTGGCTTATCGCCAGGAGTCCTGTATTCAGCAGCGCTTTTGAGTCGTTTTGATGACCTTCTGATTATCTTCTCCGAGCAGACTCGCTCGCTTTTACCATCCACCCTTTGTGAAATTCGGAAAAAGAGAGAAGTACCGGATCAAAACGTATTTACTTTGTTGCTCAGCGATGCTCATTCTGATTTTATTCCGGCAAAGCAACTGAAAAGTTTTACAGTGGTTCCTCTTGAAGGAGAACAAGTTTCTGTGGAACATTTTCTCTGTAACTATGATAGCGTTGAGGGATGTATCACCGGGGGAACTACAGCCATGCAGTACACAGTGGAGCGATTGCTCGACGTTGCCCGGGGTGTTGGTGTATTTCACATTAATCGTTTCGCTCTCATTGATAGGCGTCCTCCGGAAGAGCAGAAAGCCCACCCTTTTGTCCCAGGACAAAAGGTAGTACTCGACCAGGAGAGGTAAATTACATCCTCTTTTCACTTTTGTCGTAACCCCGAGTTTCCTCCCCTGGAAGAATTCAATAAAGAGATAACCACCTACTGAGGAAGACTTTCTCTTCAGTAGGTTTCTTCTGTTTATTTAAGTTTTTATTTTGTGTTTTTTTTTGGGGGTTATAAGGGGATTTACCTTCTACGCTTCTATGTCAGGAATGACCCCTTTTTTGTCATTCCCGAAATTTAGGCGGGAATCCAGAGGTTTTTGCTTTTTCTTTTCGTCCTTCTATTGGTAATCATAGGGATGTCGCCTCCCATTGTTTGGATTCCTGATAGAGACACTCAGGAATGAGGGACTTGGGGATGATAGAACCATTCAGGGGTGACGACACGGAGGTGTTTCCTCTGGGTTATTTTTTATCTTTTTCCTTTGTCTTTTTGTGTTTTCGTCTTTTCCGGGGGTTTATAAGGGGGCAACGCCCCCTTATAGTACTTTTCTGTCATTCCCGAAATCTTTTATCGGGAATCCACGTTTTTGCTTTTTTCTTTCTTTTTGGAACTGTAGGGGCGTCACCTCCCATTATTTAGATTCCTGATAGAGGCATTCAGGAATGACGGGCAAGGTGATGGTGGAGGCGTTCAGGGGTGACGCCTTTTTCGTCATGCCTGAGCGCTTTTATCAGGCATCCACTGAGGAAGATGTTTCTCCTTCCTCAGTAGTCTTTCAGGTTTTTATCTTTTGATCAGAAATCTGTTACACACCACGTTTAAGTATTTCTATAAAACAGTATATGTAATATAGAGTCTTTGTACCCGCCTTTTTCTCCACAAGGTAGTAAATTGAGCTATAATAAATGCAGCAAACGAGGGGGAAGAGGTGATGAAAATTAAAGAAATAATCTTTATGGTGGAAGAAGACCCGGAAGGTGGATATAATGCTAAAGCGCTATATTACTCCATCTTCACTGAAGGGGAATCGTTAGAAGAACTTAAAGCAAATATTAAGGATGCTATAAAATGCCATTTTGATAAGGAAGAAGATATTCCCCGTATTATTCGCTTGCACATTGTAAGAGAAGAAACATTCACTTATGCCTAAGATCCAAGAGATATTTCGGGTAGGGAGCTCACAAAACTACTTAATAAATATAGATATAGAGTTGTAAGAGAGACAGCGAGCCATTTGAGATTGACTTCTGATTTTATGGGATATTCACACCACATTACTATCCCTGACCACTGCCCTCTTAAGGTGGGCACATTAAACAACATATTAAAAGATATAGCTGAATATTTAAAAATTCCTAAGGAGCAACTAATAGAAGAACTTTAAGGTGGACCCCATTGTCAAGACAGAAAACAGGCTTCTTTAAGGTATATTATTTCCTCCTGTTTGTTTATAGTTTTACTTAAGTAAACTTCCTGGGGTGTTCTATATCCCAGGGATTGGTGAAGCCTCTCACCGTTATAGAATCGGAAATAATTATCTAAACTCTCTCTGGCTTCTTTCACTGTATCATAGCTGTGGATATACACCTCCTCATATTTTACTGTTCTCCATAGTCTTTCTATGAAGATATTATCAAATACCCGACCTCTTCCATCTCTACTTATTTGAATTCCTACTTTATCCAGTTTCTCAGTAAACTCATCACTCGTAAATTGAGAACCTTGATCACTGTTGAAAATCTGGGGATAGGAAATAAGTTTTACCTTATTGGTGAGGGCTGTAGCCCAAAGAGCGAGATATTTGAAAGGTGATTTCCTTTACCATCTCAGCAAGATGAGGAATTCTATCTTCCGTTATTCTAATTGCAGGACCAGATATGCTTATAGAAGCTACCACTTTCCCTAAATAATTATAAATGGGTGCAGCCACACACCGGATACCTACTTCATTCTCTTCGTTATCTAATGCATAACCTAGCTTTCTTATCTTGGATATTTCTTCCTTTAATAAAATGGGATCAGTTATTGTATTAGAGGTGAAACGAGGTAATCCTTTATCTCTAATAACACTTTCTATTTCTTCATCGGACAAAAAAGCTAAAATAGCTTTACCGATACCAGTAGAGTGTAAACACACTCTTTTACCAATGGGAATTGATATTCGCAGAGATTGACCACTTTCTATTTCTTCTATGGAAACCACTTCGTTATCGCTTAACACTCCCAAATGAACAGTTTCTCCACTTTTTTGAGAGAGCTTTTCTATCCCGGGAAGTGCTAATTTTCTTAAATCCATATCTTTCCACACTAAACTTCCTAATTCAAATACTTTTATTCCTAAACGGAATTTTTTACTTTGAGGATTTCGTTCCAAAGCATTTTCATCCTGCTTACCTCGCATTATTTATTGCTTTACGTTGTATGGCTTGAATTCAGCTTTGCCTTCTAAGAAATCAGCGAACTGGTCAGGCTCGATAACATAT
>NZ_JAAYFP010000091.1:0-2632 GCF_012728195.1 Candidatus Sordicultor fermentans | reverse complement strand
TAGTTTAAATCCCACATAGTTCAGATAAAACACTAGGCTACTCAAGAATTAAAGCCTTATATAGAGTTTAAATCCCACATAGTTCAGATAAAACGGAGCGGCAAATGACCCTTTAGGGCTTAATAAATATGTTTAAATCCCACATAGTTCAGATAAAACCCAGTACTTTCCTCTAAAAAAATAACAGGGGATAACATAGAATCTGCAAGGAAAAGAGGGGCTTTGGAAAAAGAAAAATAGAGCTCAAAAAAGCGATTTTTGCATCGAAACCCCAATCGTGTTTTTCGAAATTCTGGAAAAACACGGTCAAATCCTTGTATAAAGCCTTTCTCAGGTGATCCAACAGCAATAATCTCCGATGCATTGTAGTTGGCATCATTAAATAAGATTAAAAACACCTTCTTTTTCCTGACCAATAATCAACTTTCTGCAATTATCTCGCATCTCTAAACGATATATATAAATTGAGTCGGCGTCTTCCTTAATAACTCTCTTTAATTCATATAAACACTTTTCAAGCTTGCCTTCCCCGATTTCTCCTTCAAAAACTGAATTTTGTACCCAATTTAAATATCGTTTAAGAATCTTCCTTACCCGATTAACTCTTTCTTCTCCCACATCGTAAGTTATAATACAGTAAGACATTACCACCACGCCTTAAATGGAGTATATACTTCATCACCAAGAAGATGTCGGATGAGTTTATAACATTCAAGGCGTAAAAGAGTCCGATAGGAAACCTTTCTCTTAAGGCGGCGGTGTTTAAAAGTGGTTTTAAGCTTTTGGTCAAAGGCTTTGAGAAATTTCTTACGCCCTTCATCATTCAGATAGCAACCATTGAGGTCCTGATCAAAATCACCTGTAGTAATAACGCCAGTGTTAATCAGGCGAAAAATTATTGGGTCCACAATAAGGGGTTTAAAAATTTCGGATAGATCAAGACACAGAGAGAAGCGCCTCTCTCGAGGTTCATGAAGATAGCTGATAGTAGGATTGAGCTGAGTCCGATAACATTCTGAGAGAATAGTAGTGTAAAGAAGAGAATTGCCAAAAGAAATTAGAGCATTCACCGGATTAGAAGGAGGATGTTTCTCTCTTTTTTCAAAAGAAAAATCCTCTTTTAAAAATAGATTAAAGGCCTGATAGTATGCTTCTTTAGCCCGACCCTCACAACCCATAAGTCCAGCAATAGTCTCTGTAGCACATGCTCTTCCAAATTCTTCCTCTATCTTCGCTACAAAAAGCTCAGTTCCAGAATACTCCCGGAGATTACGCTTTGCATGGAACATAGCTCCTTCAACAAAAGCTAGAGCCAAAAAAAAGCGTCTTTGAGGGTTAAGGTAGTGCTCGACCTGACGCACAAGAAGCTCTCCGGAAACATTTTTATCTCTTGGCAGAAAAGTGCCGCTGTAGTTACCATAATAGTTATAAATATGCAAAGGTTTATTTTCCCGGGCAAGAAACACCAGAAATTCCTTATTTAAATTCACCTGGCCAAAAACATGGATAGAGTCAACATCTTCAACAGGAATTGCCTTTCGTTCCCCATTCTTTCTTTCAATAAGTATAGTATTTTCATTCCTTTTCAGAGTGCCACTGCTCAGGATATAATAAGGTTGCATTTCACTCACCCAAAACAAAATTCAAAATAGGCACATTTCTTACAATAAGGCTTCCTGACAGCTTCCGGTGGAGATGGCTGAGAGATAAGCTTCTCAATTTCTTTAATAGCATCTTCCAGTTCGCAAACCATTTCTTCGGTAAGAATCACTTCTTTCCTCTTCCGCAACTTCGGGTAAGAAAGAATGCCTTTCTTTTCAATACCCAGACTTCTCAAATAATAAAGGTAATAGCCAATTTGCATTATGCTTGCTTTTTCAAGAGCCTGGCTATATTTGACCTCCTGGATGTTATCTTCGCCTACAATGTCAATGGCAATAAGGTCATTAATGGTAATTCTCCTCTTTTTCCTTCTCGGGTAGCTGCCCTCATCAAGGAGCTTCCCTAATAAAACCCGGTCTGACTCCTGCTCCATCCGAATGCCCCGGTCAAAAAGCCAGAGTTTACGCTTGCAGACAAAAAAGTAATTTATCTTAACTCCAGTGAGGTGAAGAGAGTCAGCAGATATTGCCATCACTCTCTATCTTCTCTCTTTCTTCTTTACTTTTTCTGTTAAAACCAGTTCTACAATCATAACCTCCGGGAACAATAAAAATATCTCTAATCCAGCTCTCGATAGGGCGCTCATTAAGAAGTTTCTGTTCTTCCGTAGAAAGGGCGTTGAAAAGCCGATAAAAAGCCTTGTCCCTCTCCCCAATCGTTTCCCTCACCGAACCCCAGGGAATAGAAACAAGATATTTCGACAGAATCTCCCGCTTAAACAGCGTATAAATAGCCTCCTTTTTCTCAGAATAACTCTGGATAAAATGGATAACATCTCTGCAAAAAGGCTCAAAAAGCCCTTCGGGAATAACTGATATATCCACAATTTCCCTGTAGGTTTTTTGCGCTTCGCTTTTCTTTGAGGCCATCCATCCGGCATCAAGAAGATCAAGGGTATCAAAAAAACTCTTTAGATATTCTCCATCTCCTTTTAAACTTGAATAAAACAAAGTAACTAAAGCATATTTGT
>NZ_JAAYFP010000090.1:0-14601 GCF_012728195.1 Candidatus Sordicultor fermentans | reverse complement strand
TCTCTAACCTGTTTGCCCGTATCTTCCTCCTCTCTTCTAACTCTCTGATTTGAACCCCTGCTTTCTTCGGTTCCTCAGCAAACTCATTGTAAACTGAAAACCCTGGTCAATGTTAAAAGGATGATATGCTCATGCTTCTTTCGGATGTCACCCATTTTTCTTATCCTTCTCCTTTCTGTTTGCAGACTAAATACACCTTATTGCTCTGTCCAGTTTTCGGGGTCCATTATAATAAAATAAAAGAGGCTGGTATTGAAAAATATTTCGAGGAGGAAGATAACACATCACATTACGCAAGCTAATTTTTTAGCGGCCGCCTTCCTTGATAGTTTTCTGGTTCTTCTCCAGTTTTGTTGCTCTCTGCAAAGGAGTTTTTAATGATTGAAGAGGGGCATCCAATGCTATAAATCAAATAATGGATGAGGTCGTATACAGGACACCGCTTACTCCTCGGAGTTGGCTCTACTTATATAAAACCTTACCCGGAAGGGCAAGCGGTGTCTATTTTTTATTTAACTTCTCTATCAACTATTTGGAAGGGGAACTTTTATTTTAATGTTTTCAGTTAACTCTCTTGCCTTAAACATCAAGGAAAATTCCCTCGTATTTTTCTCGCCTTAATTGTCCGATCAAGAGCCAGCATATAAGCAGCCTCCCGCATGGGCACTTTGTTTTGTTCGTGAAACTCCCATACTTCCTGGAAACTTCTCTCCATAATTTCCTGGAGAAAGCTATTAACTTTCTTCTCATCCCACATTAAATACTGAATATTTTGAACCCATTCTAAGTAAGATACTACCACTCCTCCTGCATTAGATAGAATATCAGGGACAACGGTTATGCCTTTTTCGTTGAGAATTTGATCTGCTTCAGGAGTAGTGGGTCCATTAGCTGCTTCAACGATAATTTTTGCCTTTATATCTCCAGCATTATCTTCAGTAATCTGGTTTTCCCGAGCCGATGGGACTAAAATATCCACCCCCAAAGTGAGTAACTCCTGATTGGCAAGGGATGAAATACCTTCTGCTTTATATCCTTCAATGAGATGAGAGGGATTTTTCTTTACATAGTTTGATAGATCCAGTATGTCAAGGCCATCTTCTTTATAAATTCCTCCACTGATATCACTTATAGCTACAACTCGATATCCCTCCTGATAGAGCAATCGGGCTATCGCTTCTCCTACTTTCCCGAATCCCTGGACAGCAAAAGATGCTTTGTTTAAATCAATTCCCTTCTTGAGAGCAATCTGATTGATAGTAAATAACACTCCTCTACCGGTTGCATCTTCTCTCCCCAGTGATCCACCAATTTCTACAGGTTTTCCCGTAACTACTCCCGGAACAGTAAAGCCTTTAAACGCGCTATAAGTATCCATAATCCATCCCATAATCTGGGCATTGGTGTTTACATCAGGAGCAGGAATATCTTTTTCTGGCCCGATTAAAGGAAGAATCATCGCTGTATAGCGGCGGGTGATTCTCATAAGTTCCTGAGAAGAAAGTTTTGTGGGGTCACATTGCACTCCCCCCTTGGCTCCACCATAAGGGATATTAACTACAGCACATTTCCAGGTCATCAAAGCAGCCAGGGTTCTCACTTCATCAAGGTCGACATCTGAAGAATAACGTAATCCTCCTTTGCACGGACCCCGCACGCTAGAATGCTGAACCCGGTAGCCAGTAAAAACTTTAACATGTCCATCATCCATTTCCACTGGTATAGAAACAGTGAGCTCTCTCTCTGGATAACGTAGAGGAACATAATCATCCCAGCAAACTCCCAGCTTTTCTGCACAAGCATCTAACACTTTGAGCATATTCGCATAAGAGTGATTTTGCTCTGGCAAAGAAGAATCACAACACTTTTGTTCATTTTGAACCTCAGTGTGACCGCAACGGTTATCTAAGCTCAACTAATTTACCTCCCTCGTTCTCTCTAATTGTATACGTTGTATCTTTTGCAATAAATATTCCACATCACAGAAACCATCTTCCAGACAAACAATATTGATAAACCAGCTTTCCCATACCTCTTGAATCAACCAGAGGCATTTCTCTCCTGCCCCAGAGCGAAGATACCTCAGCATTATAGGCAAAACGAAAAGCCAAATCCTCAACTCCATAAATAACTTCTGGGAAAAAAGAACTGGAGATATGGGTAACCATAAGAGTTATGATTCTACTCTTTTTCCTGGTGGGCTAACTCCTCTTTTTGTTTCCTCGCTTATTGCAGAACTGCCATTAAGTGTCCTCAAAACAGTAGAAGGAGAAACACCGCTTCTCCGACATAGTTCATCCGTAGTTATTTTCATTATGCTGCCTCCATTTTCTGTGCTTACAATAGCACAATTTTTGAAATTTGCAAGATATTACCGGCTCTATTAAAGTGTGTTAAAAAAAGCACCTCGTGGTATGGAAAAGAAGAGCAGTTTTTTACCTCAAACCTGAGGTATTCTCTTAGCATATTAATTTTGGCAGGCAAACTCTGCTGCATTCATTGTAGTATCCCGCAAAACCTATTATAATTGCTATCTTTTACAGGAAAAAAAGCGGAATAACCACACACGCTGGAATTATATCATCAAAATAATTAAAACAAACTCTAAAAGTAGCTCAAACCTGGTATATAAATGGTAAGATAAGCTCTCAGGTGGAGTGCGAAAGCTTTTATAGCCAAAAGCTCGATGCGGCCAGGCACAACCCGGGAGATACTGTATCTCTATCTTCCGAGGAGCCAAATATATCTTGACAAACGAGTCGTGCTACATTTAAATCTAAAATGAAAGGAAGATAAAATGAAGTGTACTCGATGTAAAAAAGAAGCTCTGGTCAAGCTAAAAAGACATAATGCCAAATTTTGTGGAGACTGTTTTGAGGTTTTCTTCTCTCGCCAGGTAGAATCAGCCATAAAAAGAAAAAACATGTTTTCTGAGGAAGAAAAAGTATTAGTCGGGGTATCCGGGGGGAAAGACAGCATGTCTCTGTGGCACTACCTCAAAAAAGCAGGATATGAGGTAGTGGCTATTCACTTTGATTTGGGAATAGAAGAACACTCTCAGAAATCTCGCCAGATAGTAGAAGAATTTGCTCGTCAAAATTCCTTTCCTCTGGAAATTATAGAAGTTAAAAAAGAGGTAGGATTTTCCATTCCCGAGATAAAAAAGAGGATACCCTATCGTCCTATCTGCTCTATGTGTGGTCTCATTAAAAGGTATCTTTTAAACTTCTGGGCTTTTAGAGAGCATTTTTCAGTTTACGCCACCGGTCATAACTTAGACGATGAAGCGGCTACCCTTTTAGGTAATGTGTTGCACTGGCAGATAGATTACTTATCTCACCAGCACCCCACTCTTCCCAGCCCTCATCCTAAAATGGTGAAAAAAGTTAAACCTTTTTACACTCTCACCGAAGAGGAAATAATGATTTATATTCGCCTTCATAATATCCCTTTCTTAGAAGAAAGATGTCCGCTCTCCCGGAGAGCCAAGAGCTGGGACTACAAAGAAGCGCTGAACTTCTTAGAAGAGAAGTCTCCAGGCACCAAGCATATGTTCTGGCTGGGATTTTTAGAAACCGGACAAAAATACTTCCGGCAAGAAGAACCACCTCTTCATCTGGGAGAGTGCTCTATTTGTGGTATGCCCACCACTCAAGAGGTTTGTTCCTTCTGTCGGTTAATACAAAAAGTGAAAGAAAGGGAGGAAAAATACCTTGATTATAATGGCGGTAAATAGTGGCGGTTCATCTATCAAATATGAACTCTTTTCTATAGAAGAAGAAAAAGAACAATCCCTATCCCGGGGAAGTGTAAAGAGATTGTACCGTCCTGATTCCTTCTGGGAAGGAGAAAAAGAAGGGATAAAGAGCAGAAAAGAAGTCCCTGACCTCGACCACGAAAAAGGCCTGCGCTTAATCATCGATATTTTAACTCAGGAAGGACCCCTGCATAGTATCCAGGAAATTGAAGCAGTGGGAATAAAGCTTATCAATGGGGGAGCAGAAGTTACTCAAACTTCTTTTATCGACTCCGGTGTTGTTCAGGCTCTCCAGGACCTCTCCGGAGTAACTTCGGTTCACAACCCCCCTTCTCTTTTAGCTATAGAAATGTTTCAAAAAATTCTCCCCCAAACTCCCCTGGTAGGAGTCTTTGAAACCACCTTTCATCTCTCTATACCCTTACCCTACCGCACCTATGGCCTACCCTGGGAATTAAGCCAGAAATATGGCTTAAAAAAATTAGGATTTCACGGTAACTCCCACCGCTACATAGCAGAAAGAATCGCTTCTCTTACTTCCCGAGCTCAAAAAGTAATAAGCTGCCACTTAGGAAGTGGATGTAGCGTTTGTGCCATCAAAGAGGGAAGGTCTTTAGATATCTCGAGCGGCTTCACTCCCCAGAGCGGAACAATCATGTCTACTCGCCCTGGAGATTTTGACCCGCAAATAATTACATATCTTGAAGAAAAAGCAAATTTTTCTCCTCAGGAAATCAACCGTATTCTTACCAGAGAATCAGGGCTTTTAGGAATATCAGGATTAAGTGGAGAAATGTGGGAATTGGAAGAACTATCTCAAAAAGGAGAAGAAAGGGCAAAATTGGCGGTAGAAGTATTTGTCTATCAAGTTAAAAAATATATTGGAGCTTTCGTTGCTCTTTTGAATGGTCTGGACAGCCTGGTTTTCACTGGAGGAATAGGAGAAAATGATAGTTTTATCCGAGAGAAAGTTGGCAACAACCTCGATTATTTAGGAATAAAAATCGACCGGGAGAAAAATCAAGAAATTAAAGGAAAAGAAGGAAAAATAAGTTCTTCTACCTCTCCAGTTGAGGTATGGGTTATACCCACTAACGAGGAATTAATGGTCGCTCGAGAGACGGCCAAAATAGTCAAAGAAAGGAGAAAATAAAATGACTTCTGGTGAATATCATGACCAGGGATTTAACTGTTGCGAATCTACCCTACAAGGTTTGGGGGATTACCTGGGAGTAAAGAGTGATTTAATTCCCTCTATTGCCACTGGCTTTGGAGGAGGAATCGGGCACACCGGAGGAGTGTGTGGAGCAATAACCGGAGCAGTGATGGCTTTAGGGATAAAATATGGAAGAAGAGACCCCCAGGATAAAGAAAAAAGAGATTGGCTCTACCAGAAAGTAGAAAATTTCCTGCAGGACGCAGAAAAAGAATTAGGTAGCCTTAATTGCCGGGACCTCATTGGCCTCACTCTAAATACCGATGAGGCAATGAAAATTTACCGGGAAAAGAACCTGCGAAAAAAATGTCACCAGATAATCGAGCAGGTAGAAAAATTAGCTCAGACCTATTTATCTCTCGATTAAACTTAACACCTTTCCCGATAAAAAGAAGCTAAAAGGGGAGGAAGCTCTGTATACCGGGTAAAAAGCTCCTCATATATTTCTCTCTGAGAAGAAGGTTCCCACACTGTGGTTTCTATTTTTACCTGACTTCTGGCTTCCTCCAGGTTTTTTACTATTCCCGCTCCCACCTGAGAGAAAAGAGACGCTCCCAGAACAGTAGCTTCTTCACAAGAAGTGGTAACCACAGGAAGATTTAATACATCAGCCCTGATTTGATTCCACAGCTTGTTTTTAGCTCCTCCTCCCACTACTCGCACCCTTTTAGGGGTATAACCAAAAGCTTCCTGAAGAGCTAAAACGGCTTCTTTTAATTGAAAAGACAAACCTTCTAATACAGCACGGAAAACCTGCCCCCGATCAGAGGTCAATTCCAATCCCAAAATAGTACCTTGAGTGTCGTAAGGTTTGGTAGGGCCAGAAGGCATAAAAGCAGGAATTACCACTATGCCTCCTGCACCAGGAGGAATAGAGCGAGCAGACTCTACCATTACTTCATAGATATTTTTCTCATCCTTGATATCGGAGAAAAAATTCCTCCTCACCCATTCCACCACTCCCCCGGCTATCATAAGCATTTGGGGATTCCACAAGTTCTCTTCAGCATCCAGCTCTGTTAAGCCTCCCCGCTCAAAAAAAGAAGAAGAATCCCGATAATAAGGAAGGCGCAGCGCAGAAATCTCCCAGGTGCCAGAACTCAATACCAGCTCTTCGGGAGAAGCTAAAGAACCCACTATGGCAAACTGTGTATCATGCCCGGTTACGACCACTGGCGTACCTTGAGGAATTCCGGTTTCTTCGCTTGCTTTAGCCTGAACTTTTCCAATTACCTCTCCGGGATGTTGAAGAGGAGGCAAAAAAGAAGGTGTTAGACCTGCCAGGGAAAGCAAAGGTTCAGACCAGCATTTTCTCTCTATGTCCAGCATCATAGTAGTGGAGGCAGAGGTAAAATCCATGCTTGCTTCTCCACAAAGCTTGAAACTCAGGATACCCGGCATCATCAAAAAAGTATCAGCTTCATCCAGAGAACGAGGAGCATTGTTTCGCAGCCAAAGAAGCTTGAACAGGGTATTAAAAGGTATTATCTGATATCCAGTAATGCGAAAAATCTCCCGAGGGCTAAGAAAGTTGGTGATTTCTTTAGCCTGAGGAGCAGTCCTCTGACACTGCCAGGAAATAACTGGATAAGTCAGAGTCCCATCTCTCCGGACGGGCGCTCCGTCTGCTCCAAAAGTAGTAACTGTAACAGCAAAAATCTCTTTTCCTGCTTCAGCAATAACCTGCCGAATGGCCAGAGTAAATTTTCTCCAGATTTCATCTACATCCCAGATAAGAAAATCTTTTTCTCCTTCCTGAGGAGAAGGGGCATTGGGAAAAGAAGAAAGATGCAGTATTTCTCCTTTTTCACTCACTGCTACCGCCCGAAGACTGGTAGCTCCACAATCCAGAACCAAACAATATCTTTCCATCATTTTCCTCCTCAAAGAGAATATATTCCGTACTTTCAGGCAGCCACTACATTAGAAGGGAGAGCACCAAGGTAAAATATCATGCACCCGATTAAAGAGAAATCCTCCCCCTCGCTCTAAAATATCTATTCTTTCTCTCACCGGGCTTCTTGTTTCCTCTTCGACACCATAAAGAAGTACTCCCCGGGTTCCCATCTCTTTTTCCCAGAATACCTAATCCCTACCAAACTCTTCTTTTAGTTTGCGAGGGTCCATATCTTTAGCTCTATGTAGTCTGCACCGGGTTGAGAACCTCCACCCCAATTTTATCTCCCCTTCCATTCCCAGATATTCTTTTAGCTGGAGATAAGCCAGAACATAGGCACCGGTAGAGCGCATTGTTCCAAAATTAACAGGAATCTATCCTTCCTCGCCACTCAGCGTCAAAAGCGCTATGTCCCGATAAGTCAAGCTACCCTCATCTTTCCTTCCTCAAATTTTGTATCGCAGAAAAGCTCCAATGTGAGAGATCTCTTCCAATCGGGGGTTATCAGTAGCAATATGTTTAATCTCCCCTCTTTGTAAAAGAACTTCTTCCATTGCTTCTTCTATCACATCTTCCACCGGAAGAGCTTCTTTTCCACAAAAGGCACAATTTCCCTCTTCCAGAGCTAAATAGGCACAATCTTTACACACATACCCTGGCATATGATAATCATCATCTACCACCAAAACCTGGCAAGCCCCGAGAGGTATGGACCGCAAAACATTATCTATCCCTTTGATAGCCAGTCCTCCCCTATTCAAGGTCTCCACAAGATTTTCCAGAATCTTGTTTTCTTCCTCTTCTTCTATTTCCCTCTCTGCTTTTAGTGCCGCTTCGATTATGGTATTAATGTGGTCTTTAGGACCGATATCCAACCTTCCTTTCACTCTGGGTTGCAGATAGCTGTGGAGAAGAGGAAGGAAAAGAGAGTAATCTTCTGCTCTCATACCTATAAAAAGATACTCAAAGTGCCCCACTCTAAAGTGTTCCAGAACAGCATCAGCTACTCTCTGGTAATGCTGTATGACTTTATTTTTAATACTTCTCTCAATCCGGCGCTCTTCTAACCCATACCATCCTCCCTCTTTTACTTTCCCTCGAACATCGGAGTAATAAGCTTTATGCTCTAATATTTCTCCCATATAGACTTCTAACAAACGAGCTTCCCGTTGATCGAGAAGAACCAGCATCAGCCGATGGTATTCATCCAAAATCGCTACCAGGGGACGAATATAAGGATTAGGGTCCACCACTACCCGAGATTTAACCGGTTGAGCAATACGATAGACTTGGAAAAAATCATGTGCTGCATCAGCTATTATTACCAGTCCTCTAACCCTTCCCTTTAACTCAAAATGATTGACAACAAAATTCTCGATTTTCTTGAAATCTTCTCTTACACTATCTAACAGCCCCTGCGGCCAATCTTCTTTCTCTAAAGATTGTTGTTTCTCCCGAAGCAAATTACGAGTTAAAGTGGTAAATTTGCTAGCAGGAACATGGCGGGGGTCCACATTAAGATAAAAGGAAGTGACCAAAGCCTCCTCGGGTTTAAATTCTAAAAGTTTTCTAACATCTTCTATGGTAATTATATTATTATCCATTTTGTCTTGCCTCCGTTTTCCAATTCAGTAACACCTCCTCAAAAGGAGGATAAACAATACCTTTCTCGGTAATAAGTGCAGTAATTAAATGATGAGGAGTGACATCAAAGGCAGGGTTTCTTACTCCTACCCCGGGAGGAGTAATTTTTATCCCTCGAGGAGCAATTACCTCTTCCGGGTCTCTTTCTTCAATGGGGATTTCCCTACCTTCTCTTATAGAGAAATCTACACTGGATAAAGGAAAAGCCATATAAAAGGGTATTTTATGATAGTGAGCCAGAACGGCTAAGGAATAAGTGCCAATTTTGTTAGCCGCATCGCCCTGTAGAGTAACCCGGTCTGCCCCTACTATCACTTTATCTACCAATCCCTGAGACATCAAGTAACCAGCCATGTTATCACATATCACCGTAACCGGGATGGAATTTTTCATAAGCTCAAAAGCAGTAAGCCGAGCTCCCTGCCACAGAGGTCGGGTCTCATCGGCGTAAACCTGGATTTTTTTCCCTTCTTGCAACACCGCCCAGCTAATCGCTCCTAAAGCTGTTCCCCACCCACTACAGGCAAGAGATCCGGTATTGCAATGGGTAAGCACTCTATCTTCATCCTGAAGGAGCTGAGCACCATATCGGGCGATGTTTTCGTTGTTTTTATAATCTTCTTCTTCTATTTTCTTTGCCTCATCAATGAGGGAGTTAACTACCTGACGAGGAGACCAGTCCTCCATATCCTGCTCCCAGATCTTCTTCAAGCGATCCAGAGCCCAGGAGATGTTTACTGCTGTAGGGCGGGAGGTGCGCAAATCAACATCTACTTTTTCTAAAAAGCTAAAGAAATCTCCAACCTTGCCTTTTTCTCCTTCCAAAGCTCCAAGACAAAGACCATAAGCTGCTGTTACTCCCAGAAGAGGAGCTCCCCGGATTTTTAACTGGCGGATAGCTTCCTCCACTTCCCGATAATCAGATGTTTCTATGTATACCTCTTCAAGAGGCAAAAGAGTTTGATCTAAAAATTGAAAAGTCTCACCTTTCCATTCCACAGCTTTCAGCATAATATCACCTACCTCATGAACAAATAATTACCACCCAGTACTGCTAAACTGACTAGTATTGTAGCCATAGCCAGGCCTCCTAATATGAAAGGTAAAGAATCTCTCCAGGATAGACCAACAAGAAAGCAAACTACTGATCCAGTCCACACCCCAGTGAAAGGAAGGGGAATACCCACAAATAACATTATCCCCCATTTACCCCATTTTTCATAGTTCTTAAACCGATTTTGCGCTCCGGTTATATATTTAGACCAGAAATTACTGAACCATTTCCAGCGAAGAAGAAATTTCAAAAAGAAACTCAGAGCAAACATCACCAGGAAAAAGGGCAAAAGATTAAAAATAAAAGACACTATTACTACCCAGGAAAAGGGTAAATTCCTCACCAATACCCCGTAAGGGAGAGCTCCCCGGACCTCACTTACCGGTAAAGCAGCCAACAGCGCTACTTCCAGTAGTTCTTGTACCATAAATTAGAGGGTTAACCTCTTTACTACTTCTCTCGTAATTAAAGTAAGCTTGGGTTCAGCACTATTGGCTGCCTCCACTATATCTTCAAAGCTCACTTCTTCCACCACTCCATCAATAGCCAAATCGGTAATACAAGAAATTCCCAGAACCCTCATCCCCGAGTGGCGAGCTACGATTACCTCAGGAACAGTAGACATACCTACTGCATCAGCTCCAATAGTAATCAAAAAGCGATACTCAGCTGGAGTTTCTAAGTTTGGACCAGCTAAAGCCACATATACTCCCTGATGTACATAAATTCCATTATCAAGAGCGACCTGCAAAGCAAGATCCCCGAGTTCTCTATCATAAGCCTGAGACATATCAGGAAAACGTGGTCCTAATTCCGGGTCATTGGGGCCACGGAGAGGATTATCTCCTAGGAGGTTGATGTGGTCTCTTATAATCATCAAATCTCCTCTTTTCATATAGCGATTCATCCCTCCTGCTGCATTGCTTACCAAAAGAATTTCAGCTCCTAACTTTCTCATCACCCGGACAGGAAAAGTTATCTGCTTCATATCGTATCCTTCATAATAGTGAAATCTACCCTGCATCACCACCACCGGTTTACCCTCTAAATGTCCTAAAACCAGATTTCCTCGATGAGTCTCTACAGTAGAAATTGGAAAATGGGGTATTTCCTCATAAGGTATCACCCGCTCAATTTCTATATCATCCACCAGAGCCCCCAAACCTGTTCCCAGTATAATTCCCACTCGAGGAACAAAATCAATTCTTTCCTTGATAAACTGATAACTTTCTTCAATTTTTCTCTTCATATCGTCCATGTTATTTACCTCCTTTTCTATTTCCGGGGAAAAGCCCGATCATAGGTTTCCCGCAAAACTTTTTTGCTCACATGAGTGTAAATCTGCGTAGTAGAAATATCGCTGTGCCCCAAAAACTCCTGTACCACTCTTAAATCAGCACCATTTTCCAGAAGATGAGTAGCAAAAGTATGTCTCAAAGTGTGAGGAGTAATATCCTCACGCAAGTTAGCCCGCTTGGCGTACCTCTTTACCATATTCCAAACACTCTGGCGAGTCAAGGGACGAGCGGAAGGTCCGTTTATAAATAAATAATTGCTCGAGCGACCTTTCAAAATCTCACCTCTTCCCTTCTCCAGATAGAGAGAGATAGCTTCATGGGCTTCTTCTCCAAAAGGGACCATTCTTTCTTTAAATCCTTTACCCCACAGTCTCAACATTCTATTTTCCAAATCCAGATGGGAAAATTCTAAAGAGACCACCTCTCCCACTCGTAAACCGCTAGAATAAAGAAGCTCAAGAATTGCTCGATCTCTCAAACCCCGGGGTTTGGTTTTATCGCAAGCGGAAAGCAAAGCTTCCACCTCTTCCAGGCTCAAAACCTGGGGGAGGTTTCTTTCCAAGCGAGGTGTATCGAGAAGCCGAGCCAGATTCTCTGGTACTTCTTTTTCTCGAACCAGGAAAGAGAAAAAAGTGCGTAAAGCAGAAATCTTTCGAGCTAAAGAAGTAGCTTCCAGTTCTCTATCTGATTCCTGACTCACAAACTCCTCCAAAACCAAAAGAGTTACTTCCCCGAAGGAGACAATCCCTTTCTCTTTCAAAAACTGGACAAATGATGATATGTCTTGACCATAACCAAGTATGGTGTTATCCGCTACTCTCTTTTCCCAGAAAAGGAAATCTAAAAAAGCCTCTACCCAGGCATCAAGACTCCTTTCCATATCTTTTAATAACCTCTCGAAGAATTAAAGAAAAAGCTACGATTGATAAGCATGCCACCTGCCCCAGAGTAAAAATTCCCCCCACAGAAAAGGGTTCATCTCTTAAATATTCAATCAGAAAACGAGCAATACCATAAAGCCACAGATAATCAAGAAAAAGCTCACCAGTGAAAGCTTTATTTTTTTCTAAATGCAATAAAGCAAAAAGAATTATCAGAGAATAACCCGCAGAATATAGCTGAGTAGGATATCTAAATCCGGAAAGATAGGGAAATTTTACCGCCAGAGGAAAAGAAGTGAAAGGACACACTCGACCATAACAACAACCATTTAGAAAGCATCCTATCCGGGCAATGGCATAACCCAAAGCAATGGGTGGAGAAAAAATGTCAAAAAAAACAGGAAGAGAATATTTTTTATAATGAACATAGGGAATAACTAAAAGTAGAGCACCAGCTATTCCTCCATAAAAAGTTAGCCCTCCTTCTCGAACTAAAAAAATGTGAGCTAAATTTTCCCGGTAATATTCCCAGTTTATTAAAACATAAAGCAACCTCGCTCCTACGACCCCCCCTATAATACATAAAGCGCTAACTTCCACCACCGCATCAGCAGACACCTGATAGCGAGGCGCACGACGAATAGCATAAAAAATACCCACAAGGATCGCTACTGCTAACATCACTCCGTAAGAATAAACAGGAAAACTTCCCAAATGAAACATAACCGGATACATCTAAAAGACCACCTTAGTGTGAGTATCAACTACCTCTATCCAAACTTTCCCCGGATTAACTTTTAGCTCTTCTCCATCGGCAAGATAAAACCTGGTTTTATCCCGGAGATCGCTTTTCTCCCAGCGAATAGGCACCACTTTGCCATCTCGAAAAACCCAGCCGGTGCCCTCTCCTACAAACCTTATTTCCAATCTTCCCTCTTCATCTTTTACCTGATGTTCAGTCACCTGAACAATAATGGTAGAACATTGAATAGCCTGACCTCCTGCTGCATCTACATGAGGTGCACCATTTATAAGGCGCCGATAGACATTTTTATCTGGAAGATAAACAAACTCAACTTTATAATCGGCAGTGTAGCTAATCTCTAACCTCGGAGCACTATCTCCTCCTGGATTTCCTAAATCACCAACCAAAAAACCACCTACTCGAGTGGGCTTATTATAACCCAATCTCTGCGCTTCCTGACGCAGAGAAGCCACAGAAGTATAGAGATTATGAGGAGGATGACGGTCTTGAGTTCTCCAGAAAGGTTGAAAATTCTTCATCTCATCGATATGGTCTACCGCCAGCATTTCTAAGTATGTAAATGCTTCCACGCTTCCTCCGCTATGAACAAAAATAGCGTCGTTTTCCGCCGCTTTAAGTATAAAATAAGGACGAGCGCTACGCACCGGACCTACATTTTCTGCTGGTTCAGAGTTAAAAATAGCTAAAAAACGAGTAATTCCTCCCTCGGCTAAGATTTCATAAACTATGTCTGCTTTGCTTAAACCCGATTGAGGACGGGCTGCCGGGGCATTTTCTACAATTACGGCGATAGGTCTTTTAGTAAAAGGAGATCTTTTTTCAACTCCCGAAGTTGGAGGAGATAATTCCCCTGTAGCCAGGGTTTCTCCTACCGTGCTTTCTACTTTTTTCAACCCTTCTTGAGCCAGGTGAGATAGGCGAGTAGAAGTCCCTGCTTCTTCTAACTTCCCCTTGATAGTTGACTCAGCCTCCACCCCCTGCCAGCTCATATTTTCTGGAACATCAATTTCTTCTCCAGGGTTAAAGTCCTGAGCACCAGAAGGAGAAGCTTTCTTTATTATGGTTTCTGCTGGAGGTAAATCCACAGGAGGTTTAGCAATTTTTACCTCTTCTTTTTTTTGTTGCACTTCTGAGGCAATCTCGCTTTTTACCTCTGGAGGCAATTCTGCTTTTTTATCTTCCACTTCTTTGAGAGGACTTAACTCTGCCACTTCTGCTTCCTGAGGTGGGGCTTCGCTTACTGGTTGTTCAGGAGCGGGAATTTCCATCAACTCTATTACTATCGGCTCTTCCTCCTCGAGAGGAAAATAGTGAAAAGAAAGCCAATAGATGGATATTACCGCCACTAAAACTAAATTGATTACTATAGAAAAAAGAAGAGAAAAAGACCATACTCTCTTCTCATTGAAAGGTTGTTTCATCGTCCCTCCGTGGGTTGAGTGGCAATAGCCATTTTCTCCGCCCCCGATTTCCTTAAAATATCCATTACTCTTACCACTTTTCCATGGAGAACGTTTTTGTCTGCTTCAATAACCACCATAGCTTGGGGGTTTTGGCGGACTTCAGCCACCGCCACCTGGGCCAATTCCTTTTCATCCACCAGGGCACCATCTATATAAATAGAGTTATTCTCGGTTATGGTTACCGTTATAGTTTTTGCTTCTTCTATTCGAGAAAAATCAGCTGAAGGCAGATTAACCTGTGCCCCGCTTTCTACACTGATAAAAGTAGTGGTAACTACAAAAAAGATTACCAACTGCAAAACCACATCTATCATAGGAGTCATATTTATTTCAGGAATGTGTCTCTTCTTCTGAGACCGAAATCGGAACATTCTCCTCTTCTCCTTCCCTCAGATTTTCACTTCCTAAAGGTAAAGTATTATGAGAGTTGGCGCTTTCTTCCAGCGCTTCTACCACTTCAGTACAGGCTCTATCGATATCACTGATGATTTTATCAGCTAAATTAGAGAGATAATGATGAGCAAGAACAGTAGGAATAGCCACAATCAATCCTGCAGCGGTGGTAATCAAAGCCTCCGATATTCCCCCGGCCATCTCCGCTGGTTTACCAACTCCCACTACTGAT
>NZ_JAAYFP010000089.1:0-22739 GCF_012728195.1 Candidatus Sordicultor fermentans | reverse complement strand
GTATAGAGGTTGCCGTGGTTTTTGCAGTTAACTGTGGCGGACGGGAAAACAAAGGGACTTTGTAACATACCGACCTTTTCCGTAGCGTAGTGATAAAAGAATTTGACAGATTTTTAGGATAGTGTTATTATTTTGGAGTAAAAATTTATCTTAAGGATTACAGTGTGAGAAAAAAAGTTACAATCAAGGACATAGCTCAAGAACTAAATGTTTCAGTAGCTACTGTGAGCCGGGCCTTAAACGGTGAAAAAGGAGTTAGTCCTGATTTACGGAAAAAGATTATAATAAAGGCTCAAAATATGGGCTATTTCCGCTGGCCCTCTCTTAATCTATTAAATGGAGAGTCTAAAAATATGGTAGTTATTTTCCCCGAGAATGATTACTTCTGGGAAAGAGTTGAGAAAGGTGTCGAGGACGCCCAGGAATTATTACAGCACTTTGGGATAGAGATAAAAGTTTTTCGCACTGCCGGCCACAATTTGACTCAGCAAAACCAGTTGTTGGAAAATATTCTGCAAAAAGGAAACATAGATGGTTTAGCCCTCGTTCCCGCTGATTTTACCCAGTTAGATTACTTCATTAACGCTTTTTATCTCCAGAATGTAGCGGTGGCTACTTTTAATGTGGATGCACCTTTGAGCAAGAGGCTTTTCTATGTAGGGCAAAACTTGAATCAGGCAGGCAAAGCAACAGGAAGAATATTTAATAATCTCTTGAACGATAAAGAAGGGAAAATTAGCATCTTGACCAGTAACAAAAGAGCCCCTTCCCATATGGGTCGATGGCAAGGATTAATCGATTTTGTCCACAAGAAGGGCCTTCCTTTGGATGTTTCTCAGGTAGTGGAGGCCAAAGATGACGAAGAGGCTTATCAAATTACTAAAGATAAGCTCCTCGAAGAAAAAGATTTACTGGGTATTTTTGTTTCTACCGCTTTTGGCAATATAGGAGTGGGAAAAGCTTTAAAAGAAAAAGGGAAAAAAGATCTGGTGGTGGTAGGTAACGACCTGGGAGAGGGATGGATTCCCTACATCAAAGAAGGAATCATTGATTGCTGTCTTTTTCAGGCTCCTTATCTGCAAGGATATTTAACTCTGGTGTTTTTGGCTAAGTTCCTGCTATTTGAAGAAAATCCTCCCAACAAAAACATTTTTCTTCCCATTATTCCCGTTTTTTCCGAAAATCTGGATGGAGACCTTTTGAGCTTTGAACAATGCGTAACAAGGCATGCTTCTTTAAGTTATCAGTTTTCAGAGAAAGACACCAGGGAGGAATTTTCGTTGTCTATTGCTGAACAAAAGGAGGTGAGGTAGGAAAGTTAACTATATTCTGGGTTTTAGCTTGTGCAAAGTTAAAATGCTTTAAAGGAGGAAAGTAGATCATGAAGAAGATAGTCAGTTTGTTAGTGGTTTTGTTACTGGTGTGGGGGGTTAGTGCCGTGGCTTTTGCTGGAGAAGTGGAAAAGTCTTTCTGGGGAAACACAAAAGAAGGAGCACCTATATACCTTTATACTCTCACAAATGACAATGGAGTTATGGTGCAGTTGACCAACTACGGGGCTACAGTAGTATCTCTTTATGTCCCGGATAAAGAAGGCAACTTAGGTGATGTAGTGTTAGGTTTCGATAGTGTATCCGATTATGAGAAACCGGACCCTTATAATCCTTATTTTGGTGCTACAATAGGGCGCTATGGTAACCGAATCGCCGGTGGCCAATTTACTCTGGATGAGAAAACTTATACTCTGGCGCAGAATAATGGTCCTAACCATTTGCACGGAGGCTTAAAAGGATTTAAGGACCAGATATTTGAAGGTATTCCTATGAAAACTCCTGAAGGCCCGGCAGTCCGGTTTAAATATTTGAGCCATGATGGAGAAGAAGGATATCCGGGCAACTTGCAGGTGAGCGTTACTTTTACATTAACTGACGATAACGAATTGAAAATAAAATATCTGGCCACCACCGATAAACCTACAGTAGTTAATTTAACCAATCATAGTTATTTCAACCTTGCCGGAGAAGGTTCAGGTGATATCTTAGACCACGAGCTAATGATTGTGGCCGATAACTATACGCCTGCCGATGATACGCTTATTCCTACAGGAATTGCTCCAGTAGCGGGAACTCCTCTTGATTTTACCACTCCCCACAAAATAGGAGAGCGGATTGGGGAGTTGATTCGGGAAGAGGGCGATGATCCTTTTAGAGGTTATGATCACAACTTTGTGCTCAATAACCAGACCGGAGAGTTGGCTTTAGCTGCTCGAGCAAAAGAATCCAGCACTGGCCGGGTAATGGAAGTTTACACTACTGAACCTGGAGTGCAGCTTTACACTGGAAATTGGGTGAACACTCGGGGGAAAGAGGGCAAGCTCTATGGACAATTTTCCGGTTTTTGCCTGGAGACTCAGCACTATCCTGATTCTCCTAATCATCCCGACTTCCCCTCCACGGTTTTAAGACCGGGTGAAGTTTATTCTACAGTAACTATTTACAAGTTTTTGGTGGAAGAATAGGTCAAATCCTCCTCCCCTGCCCCATGAGGCAGGGGAGGAATGGAGGAGAGGTGGGATGAACTCCAGGGAAAGAGTGAAAATTGCTCTCGAGCATCGTGAACCAGACCGGGTGCCGGTTACAGCCAGTTTTACTCCTGAATTTGCCCAGCGCCTGCGAAACTATTTTGGCTTACCTTCTCACTTTTCCAATCCTCATGGAGGAGAAATTCACGATTTAGAAGAAACTCTGGGATTGGATATAATTCAGTATGCAGTAGGGATAGGTAACTCTTTCTACGCTTCAGAGGAGAGGGAATACATCTGCGATTGGGGAATAAGATGGCGGCAGGTAGAATATGAAACTCCCTTTGGAGTGGGTCACTATACTGAAATAGCTGAACATCCTTTAGCTTGTGATAAGCTCTACCAGTATGTTCCTCCCGACCCTTACCGAGAGGAGCTTTACACTCCTTTAGGAAGGGTGATGGAAAAATATGGTGAGAAATATTTTATACTGGGAGTTACGGTATGCACTATTTTTGAGGCTGCCTGGTATTTGCGGGGGATGGATCAATTACTTATGGATATGATAGAGGATGAAGAAAAAGCCAATTATGTTCTGGATATCCCTTTTCATTTTCACTTAGAGGCGGCTAAAAGGCTGGTGGAAATGGGAGTTGATGGTATCTGGTTGGGAGACGATGTGGGTTCGCAGAAGGGGATGTTAATTTCTCCGGAGTTGTGGCGAAAATACTTGAAACCCCGAATGGCTACCATCTGCCGGGAATTAAAAAATATCAATCCCCATCTAAAAATCGCTTATCATAGCGATGGAAATATTTACCCCATTATTCCTGAATTAATAGAAATAGGTATAGACGTTCTCAACCCTGTGCAGCCCCGGGCCATGGACCCCGCTTTTTTGAAAGAGCGCTATGGAAACAAGCTCTCTTTCTGGGGGACTATTGATGAGCAACACACTCTTCCTTTTGGAACCACAGAAGAAGTAGAAAAAGAAACCCGGGAAAGACTGAAAGTGATGGCTCCGGGAGGAGGTTTTATTATTTCTCCCACCCATCACGTGCAGTTGGATACTCCTCTCGAGAATTTCCTTACTTTTTTAGAAACGGTCAAAAAATATGGTTACTATCCCCTCAGTTTTTAGGGTAAAATAATAGTGAAGGAGGTGAAGGTTTTTAAATTTTTCGGGGAGTTAAAAATAGCTTTAAGTAGTTTATATTTAAAATCTAAAAGGAGGTTTAACTCATGAAAAGAACTCGTTGGTTAGTGGTGTTTCTGGTGATAGGTTTACTGGTATTGGGTAGTAGTTTTGCTTTTGCCGAGGGCAAGAGATTTGAAGGGATTAAAGTGCGTTTCTTCTGCGGAGGCGCTCCAGGAGATCCCTTTGCCAGCGTAGTTTATAAAGGGGCTCAGTTTGCCGAAGAAGACCTGGGATGCACTGTGGAATATGTCTTTTCCGGTTGGGATCCGGAGAGAATGGTGGTCCAGTTCAAAGAAGCAGTAGCTTCCGATGTGGATGGTATTGCCATCATGGGGCACCCCGGTGATGATGCTCTGGAAACTCATATCGATGAAGCTTTCAGCAAAGGCATCATAGTGACTTCTCAAAATACCACCCTTCCCCGGGCGGAAGAAAAGTATAAAGCTCGCGGATTTGGCTATGTAGGGCAGGAGCTTTATGAATCAGGAGTTACCCTGGGTAAGGGATGTGTGGAGATGTTTGATTTAAAATCTGGAGATCGAGCTATGGTTTGGGGGTTGCTCTCTCAACCCACTCGAGGATTAAGAACCAAGGGAGTCATCGATGCTCTGGAAGAAGCAGGACTAACGGTAGACTACATAGAAATTTCTCCTGAGGTCAATGCCGATGCTCCTTTAGGAGTTCCGATTTTTACCGGTTATGTCTCTTCTCATCCTGATGTAAAATTGGTAGTTACCGACCATGGTTCTTTAACTGCTACTTTGCAGACTTTCTGCCAGGCTGCCGGTTTAGGACCGGATGATGTGGTAGGAGCTGGTTTTGACCTTTCATCTGCTACTTTGGAAGCTATTCGAAGTGGATATACCGATTTGGTTCTGGACCAGCAGCAATTTCTACAAGGCTATCTTCCCGTTTTGCAGCTGTGCATGACCATCAAGTATAAGTTTTCCGGACTTCACATTGACACCGGGTCAGGCTTGGTCCATGCTGGAAACGTGGAAGAAATTGCTCCTTTAGTAGAGGAGGGAATCAGATAATTGGCTGACCCATCTGAAGTTCTGGTTAAAATGGTAAATATTTGTAAATCTTTTGGGCATGTAGAGGTATTGCGAGACGTTAACTTTGAAGTAGGGTACAATGAAGTAGTGGGTCTTTTAGGAGACAACGGAGCTGGTAAATCTACCTTGATTAAGATTTTGACCGGAGTCCACCGTCCTGACCGGGGAGAGATCTACTGGAAAGGGCAGAAACTGGAAGATTACTCAGTTGCCAAAGCTCGAGAGCTGGGGATTGAGACTGTCTTTCAAGAAAGGGCCCTGTGTGAGCAGCATACTATATGGAGAAACATATTTATGGGAAGAGAAATAACCAAACCTGGGGGACTTATTGATATCCAGAGAGAAAGAGAAGAAACAGAAAGAATCATGAAAGAGCTTATGGGCTTCACTTCTTCTGCTCTCTCGGTAGATTCTGAAGTAAGAGGCCTCTCGGGGGGAGAAAAGCAAGGAGTAGCTATTGCCCGAGCTCTGCATTTCCAGGCCGACCTTATCATCCTGGATGAGCCTACCACCGGTCTTTCTCTTTCTGAGACACAGAAGGTGCTGAATTTTGTGGAAGATATCAAGAGACAGGGAAAATCTGCTATATTTATTACCCACAACATTTATCACGTTTATCCGGTGGCTGACCGCATAGTGATTCTGGATCGGGGTAGGGTGGTGGGTGAGTTCCAAAAAGCAGAGGTTACTCTCGAGGAATTGGTAGATAAATTATACCTGGTGGCTCAGACGGGAAGCCTTAATAATCGGGGAGAGGGGTCTTCACCTTCAGCTCCAGAAGGAAACAATGATCTTCAATCTCTCATGCCTTAAAGAAATTTGGATCTTTAACCTAGAACAGTTAGAACAAAGTTTTTAATATAAGGGTAGAGAAAGAACTTTTCAGATAATTCTTTCTCTACCCCTAAAATTCTGGATTATAGTAGGGGGATTCTTGATGAAAACGGAGCAAAGCTTTTTTTCTCGGCATCGGCTACAAGTTAGTGTTATGTTGGTTTTTCTGGGGGTTTTAGTCCTTTTTATTGTCGGTAGTCCTCAGACCTTTCTTTCTCCTAACATCTACTATGCTTTTATGTCCAATATCCCCTTTTTTGGTATTTTAGCGCTCTCTTTGACGCTGGTGGTAATATGCGGGGAGATGGACCTTTCTTTTCCCTCCATCATGGGGTTTGCCGGATATGTGTTTACTGTGGCTTTTCATGGTACTCAAAGTGTAGGATTGGCCTTGCTGATTTCTGTCCTGGTAGGATTGGGAGCAGGGTTGATGAACGGTTTGTTGATAGTAAAGTTAGACCTTCCTTCTCTCGTGGTGACCATTGGTACTCAATTCTTCTGGGCTGGTGTTACCCAGGTTTTAAGTGGAGGACTGGGAAAAACTTTAGTTCCTACCAAAGCCAGTCCATTGTATCCAGTGCTCGTGGGTAGAATTGGAGGGAAACTGCCAGCTCAGATGCTCTGGATGGCGGCTATTGCTTTTATACTCTGGTTAATTTTGAATCATCACCGCTTTGGAGCTCATATTTATTTTACCGGTGACAATCCTCAAAGTGCCCGAGTCATGGGAGTTAATGTGGATCGGGTAAGAATGTTCGTTTTTACCCAAATGGGGGGTTTCGCTGCTTTTGCTGGAGTGTTGGCCAGTTTGGAAGTAGTTTATTTTTGGCCTACTCTGGGGCAAGGGTACATGTTAAAAACCATGGCAGCCGTATTTCTGGGAGGAACTCCAGTAACCGGAGGAGTGGGAACGATTTTTGGTACTTTTATGGGCTCTATAATCATCGGCATGTTGGAAGCAGGAATCATTGCTATGGGCATGACCGGATTCTGGACTCAACTGGTGTAGGGTTTAATAATTGTGGTCTCTGTGGCTATGTATTCGGTTATGGGGAGGAGAAAGTAGGCCTGTAAGCCGAGTTCTGTATTCCCCGCAGGGAACAACAACCATCTGTCTGGGGGGTTAGTTACCTAACCCCTCAAGCGGCCAACCCGAAGGTCAGCGAGCCACCTCATCCCTTCCTATTTGGCCTTGCTCCGGGTAGGGTTTGCCAAGCGCGCCAGTCACCTGGCGCCTGGTGAGCTCTTACCTCACCTTTTCACCCTTACCTTTTTCGGCGGTATCTTTTCTGTGGCACTTTCCGGGAGTCACCTCCCCTGGGCGTTACCCAGTACCCTGCTCTATGGAGCTCGGACTTTCCTCAGGATTTCTCCCGCGGTTGTCCGGCCTACTTTCTCCCTATTTTAAAACTCAATTTCTGAGTTAATATTTCCGAAGCCAGACGGTCAGCTTTTTGATTTTCTTCCCGGGGTATGTGGAAAATCTCAAAATGGCCGAGTTTGTGGATTTTTCTCTGTGCTTCTTGATAAAGAGGAAGCAAGCGAGAAGACTTTACCTGATATAGATGGTTTATTTGTTTTACAAGGAGCTGGCTATCGGAGAAAACTCGAAGTTTTTTTCCCCCTCGCTCTAAAACCTGATCCAGCACTGCAAGCAGAGCTCGATATTCTGCTTCATTGTTGGTGGCGATCCCGATTCGGGCAGCGGTTTCCATGATGATAGTTCCCTCTTCATTGCCCAATATAAAAGCATAAGAGCTCTCTCCGGGGTTTCCTTTAGATGCTCCATCGATGAAAGCGATGAGCTCTTTACTTTCGGTTAAGGAATCGACCACAGTTGGGGCACCGTACTAATTCTTCTCCCTTACGCACAGCTTTAACCGCAGCTAATGGGATGGTTAGGTTGCATCCTTCGCAGGTTTCTCCACTTAAATAAGTGACCGGGTCAGGGAATTTTCTTCTCAATTCTTCATAAGTGGAAACTATTTCCTGGGATAGAGAAGCGATTATTTTTTCTCTTTCTCTTTCCTTTTCTGAAATTGATTTTCTTATGGTTTCTAATTCTTCCTGCAACTGATTGAGCAAGAGGAGAAGGTTCTTCTCTTTTTGGGAATAAAATTGGGTCTTTTCCTGAATTTCTTCCTGTAATTCTTCAGCGTTTTCTAAAGAAGTGATAACGCTATCTTCTAAGGAGCTTTTACTTTCTTCTAATTTTTCCATTGTTTTTTCCCACTGAGACAGTTCTTTGGGAGAGCTGATTTCCCCGCTGTAGAGTTTATTTTTGGCGGCTTTTAATTTTTCTTCCAGCTCTTTCAACTCCAGCTCTTCCCGGGCTAACTGGAGGCGTGCTTTTTCAAAATTATGTTTCTTCTCTTCCAGGTTGGCTTTTAGTTCTTCTAATTGCTTATTAATATCGACTATTTCTTCTTCTTTTTTGATTATTTTTCTCTTCTCGCTGTCTATTTTGAGGTCGATATCCTGTAAAGCCAGAAGGGTCTCTAAAATTTCACTCATTTCTTTTTTCCTCGGTTTCAAAATTTAACTCTACTTTTAATCCTTGTTTATCAACTTCCTCTTTCAGATATTTATATATTTCCTTTAAAGCTTTTCTTTCTCCTTCCTCGTGAGGAATAGAGTAATAAGTTATACCCCACAGGTTTAGCCTGGCTATATCATGATGGGAGAGGTCTCCGCTCAAAAAAGCTTGAGGTTTTTCTTTTATCACTCTCTCTAAAAGACTTTTCCCGCTTCCAGGGCAAAGAGCTATCTTTCGGTAGTGGATGGGAAAATCAATGTCGGGATAGTGAGCTACCAGAGGAAAAGCAAGAGAGATTCTCTTTTCTAACTCTTCCTGGGAAACGGGGGAAGAGAGAGTAACCATCCTTCCTAAACCCGTGTCTCCGGAGGAAAAAAGAGGGTAGACATCAACAACTGGTTGCTCATAGGGATGAGAAGAAAAAATGTTTTCTACCACCTGAGGCAAAAAACTCTCTTCCACGTTGACCTCTATCCTGATTTCTTCTGCCTCTTCTCTTTCTCCCACTTTTCCCAAAAAAGGGTGAGCTCCTTCTTGAGGTCGAAAAGTTCCTTTTCCGGAGAGAAGAAAACTACATTCTTCATAGTTGCCTATTTTCCCCCCTCCAGAAGAAAAACAGGCCTCTAGTACTTTATCTCGGTGAGAAGGAGGGACAAAAGTAACCACTTTAAATTGCCGAAGGGAATGGGGTTCGAGAGGTTGTATTTTTCCCTCCAGAGATAAAATCTTTATCCACTGTTCGGCCAGGCCATTTTTAGCACTATCTAAGTTGGTATGATGGGCAAGGATGGAAACTTTTTGGTGATAAAGCTCTCCTAACATAGATAGCCACGGGTCATCAATGGAAAGAGAAGTAATAGGCTCCCAGATGGGTGGGTGATGAAGATAGAGAAAATCATAGTTTTCTGTTATCGCTTGACGAAATACCCGGGGATTTAGCTCTAAAGCTACCAGTATTTTTTCTACCTGGTCTTGCCCTTTAATTTGCAAACCAGTGGGATCAGAAGGGAAAGCAAGAGAGGAAGGAAAAATCGCTTCCAGGAAGCCAATTACAGTTTCTAATCTTTCCATCTTCTCTCCATCAAATAGAATGGTGGGCCCACCCGGATTCGAACCAGGGACCGACCGGTTATGAGCCGGCTGCTCTACCGCTGAGCTATGGGCCCTCAAGGCGAAATAAATATTAGCATATTATTGCTTTCTTATCAAGCTTTGCCCAGGATAGGATAAAAATACATATTTAACCACCAGGTCTTTGCAATCTCGCTTCCCTTTTGTTTTTGTAACTACCGAGAGATGTTTTTCTCTTCCGGTAGTTTTCATGTCGATAGCTTTTTGTTTACGCTCTGAGGGGTTATGGGGGGGGATTTATCCCCTTTATAAGTTCTTTTTATCTCACGCTGCAGGATATTCTTTTTATTGGTAGGTTGGTAGGAGGTTTTCTGCTGGCGGAGGGGGCGGGACTCGAACCCGCATCGCCTTTCGGCTTACCGGTTTTCAAGACCGGCTCCTTGCCAATTCGGGACACCCCTCCCCGTTTCCTTGTTTATTATACTTTAAAAGAAGAGCTTTCTTCAACCCCCGGACATGGAATGATAGGCATCTTCGATAAATTTCTGTACTTTTATTCCATCCTCTAAAGTAGCTCCCCGGGCATCTCTTCCGGCAAAGCGCAGTAGAAAGTCATGAGCACAAGCCATGTGGGCATTTATCCACCCCAGGGGGAATTTTCCCGGAAGGGCAAAAGGAGGAGGGAATTGAGAAATAGTTTCCAGTGCCTTAAACCCTCTGTTTCCTCCCAGGGGAGAAGCCTTATCTTTTAGGTCGTAAATCTCAAGATAATTGGGTTGCATAGAATTATACCGGATAGCGCCTTTCCTTCCCTCTATTTCTAATCTCAGCTCATCAGCACTCCCTGTGGATATCCGGCTACTTTCTATGCTTCCTTCACCACCATCTGCTAGGTCAAAAAGAACCAAAGACCAGTCATCTACTTTTACATCTCTCCCATTTCTCTCGGGGATAAAAGTCTTTCCCCAGGAAGCTTTGATGTTTGCTTCTTCTCCTGTTAAATAGAATAAGAGATCCACAAGATGAGAGCCTAAATCCAGAAGTGCCCCTCCACCGGATAATTCCTCATCCAGACGCCAGCTCCAGGGACGCTCTACATCTAAGTAGCCGGAGTGAAGATACAAAGCTCGGAACCGGAGAATTTCTCCTAAGAACCCTTCCTGAATCAACTCTTTAGTCCGCCAAAGGGCCGGAACAAAGCGATTCTGAAAAACCACTCCCAGGAGAACATTTTCTTCTTTTACCACTTCCTCCATTGCCAGGGCTCCTTTTAAATTAGAGGAGAGAGGTTTAATCGCAGTAAATAGCTTTCTTAGCGCGAGCCGCTTTGTTTACTGCCTCCTGGTGCAGGACGTTGGGAAGGGCAACTACCACGATATCGATATCCTCTCGATTGATTAGCTCAGAAAAAGAAGAAGTGACAAAAGCAACGCCGGTCTCTTCTTTGACTTTCTGGGCAGTTTCAGGACGAGAGGTGGCTATTCCTCGAATTTCAGGAAGGCAGGGAAGGTCATGATAACAATAAGGAATGCAAGAGAAAGCGAGGGTATGAACCCGACCGATAAAACCAAACCCCACTATGCCTATTCCTATTTTCTCCATTTATCAAGCCTCAAATTGGGGGGTTATAGATTTTAGTCCCCTGAGATAAGGCCGGAGAGCTTCGGGAATGGTCACTGTCCCATCTTCTTCCTGGTAATTTTCCAGGATGGCTACCAGAGTTCTACCCACTGCCAATCCCGAACCATTTAGAGTGTGCACATAGCGCACTTTGCCTCCCTGGTCGCGAAAGCGGATATTGGCTCTCCGGGCCTGGAAATCTTCAAAATTACTGCAAGAAGAAATTTCCCGGTATCTATTTTGAGAAGGAATCCATACCTCAATATCATAGGTTTTGCTGGCGGAAAAACCCAGATCACCGGTACACAATACCACCACCCGATAGGGAAGATTGAGAATTTGCAACACTTCTTCGGCATCCTGAAGAAGTGTCTCCAGCTCTTCATAGGAGTTTTCAGGAAGAGCGAACTTCACCAACTCTACTTTGTTAAACTGGTGTTGACGGATTAAGCCTCTCACATCTTTTCCATAAGAGCCTGCTTCTCTTCGAAAACAGGCACTATAAGCCACGTAATATAAGGGAAGCTCTTCTTCCCGGAGGATTTCTTCGGCGTGTAAATTGGTAACCGGGACTTCTGCCGTGGGTATGAGGTGAAGGTCATCCTGACAATGATAAAGGTCTTCATAAAATTTGGGAAGCTGCCCGGTGCCAATTAAAGATTTGGTGTTAACTAAAAAAGGAGGAAATATTTCCCGGTAGTGGTGTTTTTGGGTGTGGAGGTCTAACATAAAGTTAGTGAGTGCTCGCTCCAGGAATGCTCCCTCGCCTTTTAATACGGTAAAGCGAGAAGAGGCAATTTTTGCTCCTCGCTCAAAATCCAGAATATCCAATCCTTCCCCAATTTCCCAGTGAGGACGGGGGGTAAAGGAAAAATGTCGCGGCTCTCCCCACTGTTTTACTTCTTGGTTGTCATTTTCATCTTTTCCTACTGGGACTGTGGGATGAGGAATGTTGGGGAGGAAGAGCAGTTTCTCCCTCCATTTTTCCTCTGCTTCCCGGAGTTTTTCCTCTTCTTCTTTTATTTTTCCCGCTATTTTTTCCCCTTCCTGAAGTGCATCTTGAGGGTCTTTGCCCTCTCTTTTCAGGGAAGCTATCAGCCGGGAAATCTCGTTTCTCTTCTGGCGCAAGATATCTACTTCTCGCTGTGCAGCACGTCTTTCTTCATCCCAGGAGAAAAGCTCCTCCAGAAACCCGGAATCCATTCCCCTTTTTTGCAGAGCTTCTTCCACAGATTCTTTGTTTTCTTTTATCCATTTCCAATCTAACATTTTATTTTTCCTCTCATCCTTTGATTACTCCTAAGGGGCGGGCATAAACCACTTTTTTTGAAATTCCCGCTCTTTCCACCACTTCTACTACTTCTCCTACATCTTTGTACGCTTCCGGGATTTCTTCTCGCAAAGTGGCTTTACTTTCCGCTTGAACTAAAACTCCTCGCTCTTTTAACTCATTAGCTATGTTTCTTCCTCTAGAGCGCCGGTCGGCTTCGGAGCGGCTCATCACTCTACCTGCCCCGTGACAGGTGGAGCCGAAAGTTTCTTGCATGGCTAACTCTGTTCCCACGAGAATATAGGAGCCCGTTCCCATGTCTCCAGGAATTAAAACTGGCTGACCCACCTCTCGATAGCGAGGAGGAAGAGCAGGACTGCCGGCACTGAAAGCCCGGGTGGCGCCTTTTCGGTGAACGCAGAGCTTCATCTTTTGTCCTTCCACTTCGTGCTCTTCCCACTTGGCAATATTGTGAGCCACATCATATAGAGTAAACATTCCTAAACTGGCAGCCGATTTCTGAAAAACTTGCTCGAAAATTTCTCGCACCCAGTGGGTGATGAGTTGACGATTAGCCCAGGCGAAGTTGGCACTGCAGGCCATAGCCGAAAAATATCTTCTTCCTTCTGGAGAATCACAGGGTGCGCAAGCCAATTGGCGGTCGGGAACTTTTATGTCATAACGGTTCATGGCTTTTTGCATTTCTTCCAGATAATCAGTGCATACCTGGTGTCCTAAACCCCGGCTTCCGGTATGTACCATAATGATTACCTGCCCGGGAAAAAGCCCAAAAACCTCTGCTAAATCAGGACGAAAAACTCGCTCTACCACTTCTAACTCTAAAAAGTGGTTTCCCGAACCCAGGCTTCCTAATTGGCCTTTTCCCCGTTCTCGAGCTTTGCTGCTCACTGTCTCCGGGTCTGCGCCTTCCATAGCTCCCCTTTCTTCTATGTTTTCTTCATCCTCTTTAAATCCAAAACCCCGGCTGATGATGTAGCGTGCTCCTTTTTCCAGAACTTTTTCTAACTCGGGGATGGAGAAGGAGAGTTTGCCTTTGGAACCTACTCCCGAGGGGATATTAGTAAAAAGAAGGGAAAGGAGTTTCTCAAGATGTGGCCTTACCTCTTCTTCGGTGAGGTTGGTTTTTATCACCCGCACTCCACAGTTGATATCAAAACCTACTCCTCCAGGAGAAATGACTCCCCCCTTCTCCTGGGTAGCTGCCACTCCGCCAATTGGGAAACCATATCCCCAGTGAATATCGGGCATGGCTAAAGAGCGTCCCACAATTCCCGGAAGACAGGCTACGTTGGCCACCTGCTCCGGTGCCTGATCTTTGCGAATGGCAGAAATCATCTTTTCACTGGCATAAATCATGCCGTCGGTGAGCATCCCCTTTTTGTAGCTGCGGGGAATTAGCCACCGCCAATCGTCGACTTTTTGCAATGGTCCTTTCCAGGCCTCAGCCATGGTATAAGTCCTCCTTTTCAAATATCAAAATAAACTTGGGCTCGCCAGAGCTGGGGTCTTATTTCTTCTACCTTTACCTCGTAATAGGTACAGGCTTTGACTACCCGCTGAACGTGGTGTTTTTGAGTATCGAGAGGCTCTCCTTCTACTTGGGCTTTGAGGTAATATTGTCCTAATTCTTGAATGTTAAACTCTTTCAATAGTACTTCCTCAGCTTCAAAAAGGTAAAGAAGCTCGTTGAGCCAGGTGACCAGTAGATCTTCATAATCACTTCCTTCCACTTCTACCTGGGTAGTAAATCCTCCGTTCACTTCCTCTACATTGCAGATGAGAGAAAACATTCCCAGAGCGGCATTGGCAAATACCTCTTCTTTGGTCTCTCCCCAGGCTACTAATCCCACATCAGCGGTATGGTCTAAAATTTCAAATTTATTCATTTCTATCCCTCAAGAGCCTAAAGGAGCTGTCTCTTTGATGTGAAATATTTCTTTAATTTTTCTAACCAGAATTTCTGTGGCGTTCGAAAAAGCTTCTTCCGTACTTCCCCCGATGTGAGGAGTGCAAATCAAATTGGGGAGAGAGAGGAGCTCCTGGTCCATAGGAGGCTCCACCTCGTAAACGTCTAACGCTGCTCCTCCCAGATATCCTTCCTCTAGTGCTTTTCCCAAGGCTTTCTGGTTTATAACTTTCCCTCGAGAGGTGTTTATGAGATATGCTCCCTTTTTCATTTTGTGTAAAACTTCTTCAGAAAACATTCCCTCTGTTTCCTGATTAAGAACTACATGTATGGACACGATGTCGCTTTGCTCCAGCAGCTCTTCTAATCGCGTAATCCTTTTTATTCCTCTTTTGGTAAATTCCTCATCAGGAACGTAGGGGTCATAGGCCAGGACTTCAGCTCGTAGAACTTTAACTATTTCCGCTACTCGCCGACCGATGCCTCCGAATCCTATTATTCCCCAGGTTTTACCTTCTATTGTTTTTCCTGTGTATTCTCCCTTTAACCATTTTCCTTCCTTCAGGGAATGGCAGGTAGGATAGATATAGTGCAGAAGGGCGATAGCCAGCCCGATGGTGAGTTCTGCTACGCTGGAAGCAGAAGCCTCCGGGGTGTTGACCACTTTGATACCTCGCTCTTCACAGGCTTTGCGGTCGATGTTGTCCGTTCCCACTCCCGGTCGAGCTATCACTTTTAGTTGAGGAGCATTCTGAATAATGTGAGCGGTAACTTTCGGTTTGGAGCGAACAACAAAGACCTGCTTATCTTGAATAGCTTTTATGATTTCTTCCTCGCTATCGGAGGATAGAACTTCTACCGGGCCTATTTCTTGTTCTAACCTTTCTACCATTTCTTTAGGAATTCCTGCTGCTCCCAAAATTTTGATTTTTTCACTCATTATCATACACCTCCCAAACTCGGGTTAAGCTTTTAGCTAAATCCACCGCCACTCCCTGAGCTTTTAAGGCTCTACCCAGAGTGGCAATTATATTAGCAATATCGAAAGCACAAAAACAATCTGAATGTTCTATTAAAATTATTTTTCCCTGAAGTTTAGCCTCGCCTCCTATTGTTGTTATTCCTTCTTCCTTGAGGAAAGAAGTGATTTGTTCTGCTTCTACCTCTTCTTGAACTTTTATAGCGGTAACCGAGGGAGAAGCAATATATTCATCTTTTACCAGTAACTCTAAGCCTAAAGCTTCTATTCCCCGCCTTAACATCTGGGAGAGTTTTTGCCGGCGGGAAAAAATATTCTCCAAACCCTCTTTTTTGATTGTCTGCACAGTTTCATCCAGACCGAAAAGGAAGGATACCGGAATACAGGGACTTTCTGGAGTAGGGTGGTGGAAATATTTTCGCGTCTGAGCCAAATCCCAGTAGTAACGAGGACAACGAGCTTTGGCATTATATTTCCAGGCTTTATCATTTACGCTGAAAAGGGAAAGATAAGGATCTGGAGCTATCAGGTTTTTCGGGGAAGCAACCACTACATCTACTCCCCATTCATCGGTTTTTAAATCAACAACTCCTAAAGAATTCAGGGCATCTACTAAAAAGAGGAGATGGTGTTTCTGACACACTTTCCCTAACCTTTCGATATCAGCTACTACTCCGGTGGAAATTTCATTATGGGTAATGAAAACTCCTTTTATGTCTTTTCCTGCCTCACTTCGCAAGAGAAGCTCCACATCCGGGGCAGTTATTACCTCACCCCGTTCACTTCCCAGGCGAAGCACCTGAAGGCCGAACCGTTCTGCAATCTGAGCCCATCGATTTCCGCTCTCTCCCATTATTCCGAATAGTACTTTATCCTGAGGAGAGAAAAAGTTAACCACTGCTCCCTCTAAAGCGCCAGTTTCTCCCCCGGGAAGGATCAAAACTTCGTTCTTGGTTTGAAAAACATCCTGCAAACCCCCCGTTACCCTCCCGAGGAGTGCTTTAAAAGCTTCATCCTGGTAACAGGTGATTTTCTGCGCTCTACCTTGAAACGCCCTCCGGGGGGTTGGGGTAGAGCAGGGAGCTATCAAAAAAGGTGTTTTCACTACGTTTCTCCTTCCTCGCTTTATAGTATATAACAAAAAACTCTCGCCCCCAGGGGCGAGAGTTTCTCGCTGTGCCACCCTCATTCGGTGGTTTTATCCACCCTCGTTTATTTAACGCTTAAGGCGGAGGGAATTACTTGTTTTCCTTCCCTCGGCTCCAGAGCGGATTCAGGAAGAAGAAATACCGGCTTCCACATAACCCGGCTTTCTGTTATTTCTCCTTTCCCCCTACTACTCTCTTTCTCAGCCGTTTCTTATTCTGAATGTACAAGTAATATAGCACACCCCAGGGTAAAGTCAAGAAGGGAGAGGCTGCTTTTCTGACACTATCATCTTTGGATTAAAAAACCCCCAGGTGAGAAAAAAGTGGTTTACAACTCTGATAACTTTTGGAGGCTACATGAGGAGGGTTATCTAAAAAAAGAAGGGGTCAAAACCCCTTCTTTTTTTAGGCCTTGCTTACAGTCCCAGTAAAGTTTCAATTTCTTCTTCGTGGTGCATCTCTTCTCCCATTATGTGCCGGATGAGATGTGTAGTGACAGGGTCTTTGGTTTGAGAAGACTGTAGGAATTTCATGAGGTCATCATAAACTCCTATGGCTCCTTGCTCTGCCACGTGTACTGCTTTCAGTATTCCCACATAATCGGATCTGTCTTCAGGTATATCTATTTTGGGATAATTCGCGTTTTTGGTAATAGCATCCCAGTCATCCAGCGGTTCTCCTCCCAGCTGGATAATTCGTTCGGCTAGTTCTTCTGAGTGTTCGAGCTCTTCTTGGGCGATTTCCTCCAGCTGATCGGCGATTGTATTGGCATGGATACCTTTGACCAATAGAGCTGCGGTTTTGTAATAAAAGTAGGCTATTAGCTCGTCTGCGTAGGCTTTGTTGAGCAATCTAATTAGCTCGTCGGCAATGTCTTTAACTAACTCCCTTGTTTTTTGTGCCATTCAGATCCCTCCCTCTTAAATGTTTTATTGAATTACGCTCACTATACTACAAACCCATTTTAGCCTAATCCGACTCTTGATGTCAAACGCTAACTGGAGGCTGTTTGAAAAACAGACAGCCCACGGTGTAAGCGAAAAACATGAAGGACAAAAAGTAAGAGAGCAAAAACCACTGAGGAAAGAACATTTTCCTCAGTGCTCGCGGCACCCCTCTTTTTCGTCACTCTGAATGTATTTATCAGGAGTCCATGTTATTAAGGACAAAAGTATGTGGATTTCCGATAGAAAGTTTTTAAAATGACGGAAGGGGGAGGGTTCCTTTTCTCATTTCAAAAAGCAAGGTACATTGTACTAAAACTCGGGATTACCACCGGACGGCCTGCGGCGTAAAATTAAAAAAGCTTGAAAGACGAAGATTGCCGGGAGAAAAGTCCTCTCTCAGCGAAAAGGCGAACTCGCATTAACTGTGATAGATGTCACGATGCAGATGACAAGAATCTCCATCTCTGGGAGAGAAAATTCTTGTCAGAGAGTATTATCTCTTACCATGGCATTTATGATAGCAAGAAGCTTCCTCATGCGAGAGTTTAGTTACTTTAGAGGCTTTTTCTTTCTCTATAAGTGTTCATGAAATTCTCTAATTACCGGGTTACACCTTATGGCTGAAAGGGTATTAAGAAAGCATATTCAGCTATGAGATGAGCATCTGTAGCATCAGTTTTAGCTAGCCTCTCTGAGACTCGAGGTAGGCCCTTACTTCTGGTGGGGCTGACTACTGACATAGGGGAATTTTGAGAGGATGAAACCGCTACTAAAGGCCTTTCATATCCTTCTCTCCTTTCACTAATTAAGGAAGGATTTATCTTCTGGAGAGCAAGAAGGAGCTTCTCTATTCCTTCTCCGGTATTAGGGAATGTGGTGGATTTCTTTGAACCATAAACTTATGGATGTCTGATTAAAGATTTCAGGCATAGTCAAGTCCCCTTTTTGCCGTAGAAGTGGGCGGTTTCCTCATCATCTCAACAGTTCTCATAGTCTTTCTTTCCCGGCCTTGAGCTTGAGGAGGACTTTCTATTTTCCCGAGCACATAAGATGGCTCAGAGCTATCACTTGCTGGTAATTATATCCAGCCTGTCAATTTTGGCGGTATTTATTTTCCTACCCCCTTAGCTTTAAATTTAGCTAGGTTCTTTTTTTAAAATAATTTGTTTTTGTGTTGATTCGGACTTTTATTATATTTGGTCATAGACTAAAATGTAAGGGACCTCTTGAGCTGGAAAGAAGAGCAAGCTGTATTTATCCTGTAGATGTACAGGATGGAGAGAGTAAGGAAATGGGTAGTATTATTATGATGCAGCACTAAAGGTTAGTATAACAAAAGAGGTACTGAATGAGGGGAGACTATGTAAAGAGTATCCAGGTGAGTACACAGATACGCCCCGACCAGATAATAAGGCAGAAGAAATAACTATTTAAGGAACTACCATTGATATTTAGTGATAAGAAAGCGAGGCTGAACATTAAGGAACTGGAAAGAGGACCACGTTATAGAAACAGACAATAAGGAAAAGCATAAAATGATAGAGCTAATGAATACCGAAATAATAATACATAGACAATTTGAACTTATGGAACCTCCTTGCTCTTCCTGTTGCTGTGGGTAGTAAAAGAGGGTGAGGATTATAATCTACTTCTTATGAAAATCAGTAGAGATGGCAGAGATTGGCTATTTGATAGTATTTTCGCAGAGAGGCTTCGCAAATCCTCTGAACCCGGAACCCCTCCGGGAAGCGCACTCAGGGCCGGGGGGGAGAAAAGAAAAACAAACAGGCTGGAACAATTTACCTTAAAAATCTCTTTTTGTCTTGACGTCGGGATCTACCAATGATGTAAGAAGAGGGCAGGTTTATGGATGTTTTTAAGCGGTTGTGGACTTATGTACGACCTTATAAATTACAGTTTATACTGACTACTATTGTCCTTCTGGCTGCGGTAGGGGTGGGTATGGTTGGCCCCTACCTGACAGGATTATTGATAGACAGAGTCATAAGAGCCGGAGAACTTGACTTATTGCGGTTATTAACTGTGGGTCTTGTGACAGCAAGTGTTGTGGGATCTGTACTGCAATATACCCACGGCTATTCCTTTGAGGACCTTTCTCAAAAAGTCATTTATTCTATTCGCCATGATATGTATAATCATCTTCAACAAGCCTCTTTTTCCTTTTATGATGAGGCACATACAGGTGAGCTTATGTCGCGCCTGACTGGTGACCTGGAGGGGGTACGGGTCTTTATGGTGGGAGGTTTTCCCATGCTGGTATCTAGCATGGTAACCTTTGTAGGTGTGACTATTGTTCTTTTTAATATGAATGCTAAGCTAACCCTGGTATGTCTATCTTTTTCGCCACTTTTGGCTATAACGGCTGTAAGCTTTGAAAAAAAGGTAAAGCAAGCACATAGCGATATACGCCACCAGATGGCAGCCTTCAACCGCTTTCTCCAGGAGAACATAACCGGCATACGAGTGGTGAAAGCTTTTGCTCGTGAGAAATACGAAATAGAGCGGTTTCGAGCTGAGAATAGTAAGGTCTATGAAAAAAACATGATAGCAGGATTGCTGAACGGCCGTTTTGGACCACTGCTTGAATTTTTAAGCAGCATGAGTGTGGTGGCACTGGTATCCTATGGTGGATGGTTAGTAATGAGAGGGGAAATGACTGTGGGCATATTGGTAGCCTTTAACGGTTATCTCTGGTCTTTAATATGGCCTATGCGCCAGCTGGGAATGTTACTCAACCTGACTGGATGGGCCATATCCTCGGGTCAGCGAATATTCAATCTTCTGGATACAAATGTTTCGATGCCAGTCAAGCCAAATGCCTATAAACCGGATAAAGTGCGAGGCGATGTACGTTTTGATAGGGTAACTTTTAAGTATGGGGGGGATATAGTGCTTGAAGATATAAATATAGATGCTCCGGCGGGCAAAAAAGTGGCTATAATGGGTGCCACCGGAGCAGGTAAGACCTCTATAGTAAACTTGATATGTCGTTTCTATGATCCTCAAAAAGGACGGGTTCTGGTAGATGGTGTGGATGTAAGAGACTGGGACTTAAAAACATTGCGCCGCAATGTATCGGTGGTCATGCAAGAAACATTTCTGTTCTCTGATACCATAGCTAATAATATAGCCTATGGTAATGATAATGCATCAATGGATGAGATTGTAGCGGCAGCTAAAGCAGCTCGTGCTCATGATTTCATAATGGAGATGCCTCAGGGCTATGACACGATAGTAGGTGAACGAGGAGTGGGTTTGTCAGGAGGTCAGAAACAACGTATAGCCATCGCCCGGGCATTACTCATAAATGCGCCTGTGTTGATACTGGATGATGCCACATCCAACGTGGATATGGAAACTGAGCACGAGATACAGCAGGCACTCAAACGCCTTATGGTGGGCCGTACTACGTTTATTATAGCCCACCGCATCTCGGCAGTAAAAGACGCTGATGAGATTATCGTTCTGGAGAAAGGCCGTATAGTTGAACGTGGTAGCCATGATCAACTGCTCCAAGCTAGAGGTTTTTATTATGAGATATTTAAAGAGCAATATAAGGACCTGGTGGCAGAAAACGTTGCTCCAGAGTTAGTGACTGATGATGAGGATGAGGTATTATGGCTAGGGTAAATAGATTTTTTGATGACGAACCACTCCGTAGGCCATTCAACAAAGATCAATTTATTCGTCTGTTAGGATATCTGGGTCCTTTTAGAAAACACTTGCTTGCGGCTTTCATGCTTATGCTGGTAGCAACGCTATTTGGGTTAGCCGGCCCTTACATAATAAAGTTGGCCATAGATAATTACATAGCCGCCGGTGATATAAAGGGCATGATTTACCTTACTCTGGTATTTGCTGCTCTTACTGTGGCCATTTACTTTATAAACCGCAAGCGTGTTACTATGATGACCGGTATGGGTCAGCGCATGTTATATAACATGCGTATGGATTTATTTCAGCACATAGAGGGTCTGTCGTTTACCTTTTTTGACAGCCGACCAGCAGGTAAAATCATGATGCGGTTGGTAAATGATGTTAATTCTCTAAACGACCTTCTGACCAATGGTCTCATCAACGTGATCAATGATTTTATAATGTTAATAGCTATAATCGTTATCATGTTCAGTATGAATGTGCGTCTTACACTGGTATCGTTTCTCCTGTTGCCGGCTCTTGTGGCAATAATGTTTGGTCTGCGCAGTGTTATAAGGGAACGCTGGCAGATAGTGCGGCAGAAGAACTCCAATATGAACGCTTATTTGCAAGAAAACATATCAGGTATGCGTGTTACTCAGGCCTTTGTGCAGGAAGACGTGAATGAGAAGATATTTTTAGAGTTGAATGGTGATATAAAAACAGCTCACATGAACGCTATACGGGTCAATAACGCTTTCTGGCCTCTTTTAAATATTATGGGAGCAGTGGGTAATGCGCTGGTGTTTGTGGTAGGAGTTGGTATGGTAACGAGAGGAGAAGTAACTGTGGGTACGCTGGTGGCGTTCACCAGTTATATAGGCCGATTCTGGATGCCGCTTTCCACCATGAGTAACTTCTACAATCAGCTTCTCATAGCTATGGCGTCAGCTGAGCGCATATTTGAAATACTGGATACTGAACCCGAGGTTGCTGATAAACCAGACGCTATCGTACTTCCACCTATAAAAGGGCATGTGGAATTCGACCATGTCTATTTTTACTATGAACCAGATAAGCCAGTACTGAGAGATGTAAGTTTTGTGGTTCAGCCTGGAGAGAATATAGCATTAGTAGGACCAACTGGCGCGGGCAAGTCTACTATAATAAATCTCCTGGCTCGTTTCTACGATGTAACAGGAGGAAGGGTATTGATAGACGGATTCGATGTCCGGGACGTAACGCTGGAGTCGCTTCGTAGTCAGCTGGGTATAGTGTTGCAGGATACTTTCCTTTTTTCTGGTACTATAATGGATAACATCCGCTATGGTAAGTTAGACGCAACGGATGAAGAAGTAATAGCAGCAGCTAAAGCAGTATGTGCTGATGATTTCATAAGGGAATTTAAAAATGGTTATTTTACTGAAGTTAAAGAACGAGGTTCCAGACTGTCGGTGGGACAACGTCAACTTATATCTTTTGCTCGTGCACTCCTGGCTAACCCGCGTATACTTATATTGGATGAAGCTACTTCAAGCATAGATACACATACTGAACGCCTGGTACAAATGGGGTTGGAGCGCCTGCTGGAAGGGCGCACTTCGTTCATCATAGCTCACCGGCTATCTACTATACGCAATGCTGATCGAATAATGGTAGTGGATGAAGGGCAAATAAAGGAATCAGGTACTCACGAAGAGTTAATGGCCACAGGTGGTATATACCGGGAGCTGTATACATCGCAGTTTAAATGGTTACTGGCAGGATGACAACTAAGGACCTCTCAAAAATCATTTTAGAGTAGAATTATGCAACTTGAAGAGAGACAACCCCTAAACCCCTTATTAAGAAAAATAAGTTAGCTTATACCCAAACTGAGAAACTTCTCTCTTTTTGACCCTTTTAACCCCTAGAACCCTTGATAAATTTACATTCTATTTCTCTGTTTCTTGTCTTTTTCTTATTTTGTAGTG
>NZ_JAAYFP010000009.1:0-3742 GCF_012728195.1 Candidatus Sordicultor fermentans | reverse complement strand
TCTTTGTGCTGGCGAAAAATTCTCCAGGCTACTTCGGCTAATTTTTCCTGATTATCGATTTTTCGATAAATGTCTAATAATAATTTATCTCGTTTATAGTCATCTAAGGCCATTTCTGGTGGAACTTTCTTTATCCAGTCGAGTGCCTTTTCTGACTCTTGCGCTTCTAAATAAACTTCAGCAATGTCTAAACAAGTTTTAGAAGAAAGATCAGGCCAGGTAGCTAATGCAGCTCTTTCATAAAGAGGAGCGTCATGTAGCTGACGAGCTAAAGATTCTACTGCAAAGAGAGAATGTCGAGCATCGTATTGGCTATCTTTAGTAGTTTTATCAATATTTTCGGCATTTTCCCAGAACCGTTGAGCCAGAGAGCGCAAGGCTGCCTCGGGTAAAAATTGGAAAGCATGGTCTACCAATTCTTCCCGGACTCCGTATTCATCTTCCTGGTAGAGCTTAAAAACTAAGTCGGACAAATATGATTTATCTTCTATATCTTGAGCATAATGAGTAAAAAGTTCAGTGGCATCGTAGCGAAATACCTCTCCCACATTTCCGTAGGAATCATCACAGGACTCTAAAACTTTGTTATCACTTTCAAAGAAAGCTACTACTAATTCCAACCCGATTTTGGGGTCTTCGATATTTCTTTGAATATCAGCTAAAAGATCACTTAAATCTGAAGCATAACTCTGAGCTTCTCTGGCTCCTAAAAACCTTTTTCTTTGCCTTAACCCTCTTATTCTGGCTTTAAGATGCCGGAGATTTTCTCGGGGAGGAGATAATAGTTGTTCAACGAGCTGAGCAGCTTGATCGCTGCGGGTGGACAAATCCAGAAGGGCATCAGCTAACTTCTCTGCGCCCAATTTAATCAGTTGTTCTCTAGGGTTATTAGGTATCATTAAACGTGACCTCGCTTGGGTAACTTAAATTAATTTTTATTTTATCACTTTTTATCTTTGGATGCTTTTGTTGTGTTATATTTATTCTGAGATTATTGAATAATAGGAGGTAATAAATGAAGAACAAGCTGATAGTAGCAGGAGTAATTTTTACCTGTTTGGTTCTTCTGGTAGGTTGTGGTGATGAAAAATGGAACCCTTTAGATGTGGAGATAGTTGACCATGAGACGGGATGCCTCGCTTTAGAAGAAGAGTCTATCACCACTCTCTGGGAGGGAGAAGATATCGTAGCTACCACTATTTTCTCCACGTCTGTTCCTTGCTATCAAATACGGTCCATTTCTGCTCGAGAGAAGGAGGATAAAATCGAAGTAAAGATAAAACTGGAGCGAGAAGCAGGGGCGTGTATAGAATGTATAGGCTTTCAGAAAATAACTTTTCGAATAAAAAATCCTCGCCTTTATCCGGAAATTAACTTGGAATTGCAAGTAGAAGTTGATGGCCAGGTATTGATTCAAACCATTATAGAACAGCCTGCGACGTAAACAAAAAAGCAAAATATATAACAAAAGAATTCGAACAATTACGCTGGAGAAAAAGCACTCCAGCGCTCCTTCGGCGTAAGGTAGTGGTTTTTCGGTTAGATAAAATATCTTCTTGTTTAGAAAGGAAGAAAAATGGAAAAGTTAAACCAACTTTTGCTTAATCGGGTGGCTATTATTACCGGAGGCACTCGAGGAATTGGTCTGGGTATTGCCAGGGTTTTGAGTCAAGCAGGAGCGAAAGTGGCCTTGGTTTATCGGTCAGATAATCGGAGAGCCAATGAGGCTATAGAAGAGCTTAAGAAAGAGGGCTGCGAGGCTATATCTATTCAGGGAGATGTGGGTATAAAGAGAGAAGCCGGAAGGGTGGTTAACTGGGTAGCTGAGAAGTGGGGAAGAGTAGATATTTTGGTCAATAACTGTGGAATTTTAGATTTTACTTTTTTAGAAAATTTAACTGAAGAGCAATTTGACCAGGTATTGAGAGCCAATTTAAAAAGCGCTCTTTTTTGTACCCAGGCAGTATTGCCCTTTATGAAACAGGAAAAGTTTGGAAGAATCATAAACGCTAGTTCTATATCTGGCCACTTTGCTGATGTAGGACAGATTGCTTACGGTGTGAGTAAAGCTGGAGTAGAGATGTTTACTAAAATTGCCTCAGCTGAGTTAGCGCCTTATGGTATTACAGTCAATGCTTATGCTCCGGGGATTATCGAAACAGATATGACTCGGTCTATGATTGAAGAAAGAGGACATCTTCAAAAAGAGCAAATTCCTCTGAATAGATTTGGAGCTCCGGACGAGGTAGGAGCTTTAGTGCTTTTCCTTTCGCTGGAGGAAGCTGGATATATAACTGGGGAGATAATTGGAGTAGATGGAGGAATGCTCAAAGTGCAAAATGCCTGGAGAGCTCGCTACGAGGGAAAAGAGTGAGAATAAAAAATTGAAGGTAGTATGTTCAATATATTCGCAAAATAACTTGAGGAGTGGATAACATTGAAAAAACAGTTTTTAATAGTCCCTTTCTTTCTTGCTCTCATAGTTATTGGCTTGGGTCTTTCAGGGATGGGTGCGGTAATTCCCGAAATGGCTCAGCAGTTTTCCGTTTCTTACTCGGTAGTGGGAAGAGTTTTCTTGTTCCATGGCTTGGGCTATTTTGTCTCTATTCTTCTGGCTGGGATTTTAGGAGATATTATTAACCAAGTTTCTATCCTGAGGTTAGGAATTTTCCTATCTTTAGCTGGTTTTGGAGGGATTTCTTTCCTTCCTTCTTTTCCTTTAGTTATGGCTTCTTTTTTGCTTATGGGAGTGGGGTTGGGATTTATTGATGCTATGATTAGCCCCGTAGCTAATAGTGTTTTTACTGAAAAACCTGCCACTACCCTAAATATCATTCACGCTTTTTTTGGATTAGGGTCTTTAGCTGCTCCCCGTCTTTACTCTTTTTTAGTAGTAGAGGGTTATGGATGGCGGAATCTTTACCAAATATGTACTCTTTTTACTCTGATAACTTTGGTTATTTTTCTTTTTCCTTTTATTCCTCGAAAAAATCAGCCTTCTCAATTTAAGGAATTGTTAGGAGTGTTTAAGCAGCCGGCGTTATGGATTATGGGTTTCACTACTCTCTTTTACGCGGGAGGAGTGAGTACCTTAAATGGCTGGTTAGTGTCTTATTTAGAAGGAGAAGGGATAGTAAGAGGAGAAGGAGCCATTTTTCTCTCTTATTTCTGGTTGGGTATAATGTTAGGGAGGCTTATCCTTTCTCCAGTTTCGGATAAAGTTGGTCATCTCAATACTATTCGCCTTAATGCTTTAGGGGGAATAGTGTTTGTTTCCTTGTTTTTGCTTTTACCTTTTCATTCTACTTCTGCTGTGCTTTTGCTTTTTGGCACTGGTTTTATGCTCTCTACTTTGATACCTACCACCGTTTCTTATGCCCTGGCGACTTTTCCAGAAGTAACTTCTACTGCTTCCAGTTGGGTTCTATTTAACAATAGTTTAGGTAGTTTCCTATTCCCCTGGTTGGGAGGAGTAATAGGGACAGCTTTTAGTCTGCGCCTAACTATGATTTTTGTTCCCCTATTTCTCATTTTGATGTTTTTATTTCAGCAATGGTTAGCTACAATAGGTAGAAGAAACGTTATGGTTTTTAATGGCTATCAAAAAGAATAATGGAAATGAGGTAATGAGATATGAACGATATTCAATACTGGGAAGAAAAACTAGATAGTTTTGATTATGAAGAGCGTTGGAATGCTTTTTTGAAATTAGTGGAAAAAGCTAAAAAAGGGGAGATAATCC
>NZ_JAAYFP010000088.1:0-1893 GCF_012728195.1 Candidatus Sordicultor fermentans | reverse complement strand
TTATAAGGGGGGCGGCGCCCCCTTTATAGTTATTTCATCCTCATCCTCACCCTAACCCTCTCCCTTCGAGAGGGAAAGAAAAAAAGAGTCGAGGAACTCTCTCGTTTGTCATTCCCGAAATTAGTAGTCGGGAATCCAAATGCTCTTAAAATACTTGTGGACCCCTGATAGAACCATTCAGGGGTGACGACAAGAGATGATAAATACGTTCAGGGATGAGGGACTTGGGGATGATAAATATATTCAGAGGTGACGACAAAGGTGGTAGAGACATTCCAGGGCGATGGAGAGAGTGAACATTCCGGGATTACGAATTTGAGGAAATTTCCCCCTCACTCTCACTTTCACCTTCCCTCTCCCCGGAAGGGCGAAGGAAGAATCAAAGGAGTCAAAAGAGAAGAAAAGGTTAAAGATACATTATGCGTAAAGCAGTCTTCCTTTAGGTTCAGGGATTTCTCTCCCCAGCTCCTTTGCAGTTTCTATCCATTCTCTGATTACAACAAGAGCATTTTTTATAGCTTCTTCATATGTTTTGCCATCAGCCACACCGCCCGGCAATTCAGGAACTTCCACAATGAAAGCATCATCTTCTTTACTCCAGTAGATAATCATCTCGTATTTTATGTAATCTTCCATATTTACCTCTCCTCTAAATGAAATTTATACTTTAAAAATAAATTCCTCACCTGTTTAACCTGATATGGTTTTGCTTTCCCGTCTTTAAGCGGTTGTAAATTATATAGTTAACCGCAAAATCCATTATAATTAATCGTTATCGAAAGCCTTACCTGATATACCTAATAGAGCAAACTATGAGGGGGCAGCGCCCCCTCATAACCCCCAAAAAGCAAGGAACAAAGAAACAAAAGGTTAATAGAAAAATTATAGTATCCTTCAGTACATAGCGACCTTGAGTTTTTGACTTTCGATATAATTTACTTTCTAAAGTTTTTAACCAGTTTTGCGGGATACTATAATTTCAACAACGTTTTCTTTAGTGAATATATGGTGGCTGCCTTGAATTCGTTCAGAAAAACCATATTTTAACAACAGATTTCTCAAATCATGAAATCTTATATTGCTATCATTTGTGCCGGAGAGAATTTTATCCAGAATCTTGTCCTAGCTCATCCCACTAATATTTATGCTTCTTACAGCTAACAATCCTACCAGGATTTTACGATAGACAAGGTAATTTTACCCTCAAGATAAAAGCTAAATGCCTCTTCACTTATTTTTATTTTATATTATCTGGAAAATATATGCAATAACTCTTCCCCCATCCTCTGAGGCAGGTTTATTGCGACTTTTCTCTGTTCCCTCTTATAATTCCGTCATTCCCGAAGTCTTCAATCGGGAATCCACATGCTTTTAAATACTGTGGACCCCTGATAGAAGCATTCAGGGGCAGGCTAAAAACGGCTTAAAAATTGCCGGGGTGACGAGGAGGTGGGAATCCATGTTTTTGCCCTTAAGTAATTTAGATTCCTGATAGAGACATTCAGGAATGAGAGATGAGGGGATGATAGAGACAGGCTAAAAACGGCTCGAAAGTCGCCAGAGTGATAACAAGGAGAAAGCACCTTCCCTCTCCCCGGAAGGGCGAAGAAAGGGGGTGACAACATGAAAGCTATGGAAGTTTTTTCACAAAATGAGGATATTTCTTCTTTTTAATTTAGCAGTCTTAAAAAACTCTCTCTACTTCTTCTAATACACTTCGTGCTTCTTCAGGACGCCCGGTTACGGTGTAGAGATAAAAAAGAAGTGAGCGGGCTTCGGGATGTTGGGGGTCTCGAGATAGAGTTTCCCTCCAGAGAATTTCAGCATCTTCATAGTGACCTCCCTGAAAATAAGCAAGAGCCAGATTATGGAGTACGTTGGCATCATCTGGCT
>NZ_JAAYFP010000087.1:0-13482 GCF_012728195.1 Candidatus Sordicultor fermentans | reverse complement strand
CTGCTTTTTATCTTCCCTCTCCCCCCTCCAGCATTTTCTGATAGAGACACACATCTACCCATTTACCGAATTTGAAACCTACTTCTTTCAATTCTCCCCGGTACAAAAAACCCACTTTCTCATGAAGCCTGATACTGGCTAAATTTTCCCGCGCAATAAAAGCTACAACCGAATGATAACCCAGCTTTTGAGCCTCCTCTGCAAGAAAACTCAAAAGCTCATAGCCAATATGCTGACGACGAAATTCCTCCCTTACATATATAGAGTCCGTAACCGTATGCTGATAACCCTCTCTATCAGAATAGGGGCTCAAACACGCCCAAGCTATCACAAAACCATTTTCTTCTGCTACTAAAAGTGGATGCTTATCTCCATGGCTTTTAAACCACCCTACTTGCTCTTCCCAGGAACGAGGGTAGAGATGAAAAGTGGAGATGGTTTTCAATACCGCTTCGTTATAAATCTCGGTGATTTGCTGAAGGTCTTCCAGCTGCGCTTTTCTTATAGTCAAAACTTTTCCTTCCATAGCTTCAATATTGTATATCTTTTTATCCTTTTTATAAAGACAGGTCATAATTTTATCACTCGGGGCTTAATATTCAACTCTTTCATCAACTCTAAATATTCTTCCGGTTTTATATCTTCGGGCTTCTTTTCCAGAACAGCCACAAAAATAGCCTGTAAAACATTAGTACCAAAAGAACGATTGTTCATCTCCGGGGTAGTGGTAACCAGAACCTTTACTCCTTTTTCTTTCATCTCCGATATATCTTGCGAGGTAACAGTATTGGTGATTATCATTTTACCCGGTAAACGATCAGGCATAAAACGCCAGATATAAAGAAAATCTCCTCCAATTATGTCTGCTTTTTCAAAGTAACCACTAAAACGAGGCTGATGCTCCTCCTGTTTTTCCCCCGTAGGATAAAGAACATCAATGGGAAGACGGCGCAAAACAGGCATCATCAATACCGACAAAAAACGGAGAGTCCCTAACTTCCGCAGAGCCACAGGAACGCCCACCGCAAAAGGTAGATCTCCAATGAGAAGATTACATCCTTCCTGATGAAGACCTTCGGCCAATCCGTAACGGTCCATTCCGCTCATTATTAAAGCGGTTTTCCCTTTAAATTCTATTCCCTCACTTTCTCGCAAATAGCGAGGGACTTCTCTCTCCCAGGTATCTTTTAACTCTCCTCCGTCCACAATGGGCGTTTCCCGGAGCACAGAGACCAATCGCGCTACATCTTTTACCTCATAGTGATACGGTCCTGCCCGCAGGTAGAGGTCTGCTCCCCCTAAACCAATAGCATCCACTTTGCCATCCAAACTTTGCAATAGCTCTACAAACTTTTTTTTATCTCCATCTACTCCTATTCTCTCTATAAAGACTCTACAGCCCAAAAGCTCTACTTCTGCACGATGATTTCTTTTCGAGGAACCCAGGCTCGCACTAACTACTCTCTTTTCCTTCATTCTCTACATCCTCCGCTTTTTCAAAAGCCAATGCTCCTTCAATTACGACCCCTGGCTCTAAAGCGATACCTCCTCCCATAATGCAACCCCCTATGCGAGAGGTTTTGCGACAGATTACTTTCTTCACCCGGGAAAAACCATTGACCTCTCCCCACACTTCCATATTCTCCACTTCCACCCAGGCTTCTATCTTCCCTCTTCTCGTTATTACCAGCTCTTGGCACTGGATTGAACCAGCAAATTCCCCCTCCACAATCAAAAAATTCCCTCCTTGAAAACTACCTCTAATTTTAGATTGTCCCCCTACAATGGCTAATTCTTGTTCTTCATTCTTGGTTGAGCTCATAGATAATCCTCAAACCTTCCAGAGTTAAAACCGGGTTAAAAACATCAATGAAATCACAGTAACGGTGCAAAAAAACACTCCACCCCCCTGTGCCTATTACCTTTGCCTCCAGGGAAAATTCTTCTTTCATCCTCTTCACAATCTCCCGGCATAAGCCAATATGACCAAAAAAAATCCCGGTACGCATAGCTTCCACTGTATTTTTACCTACAATGTGGGAAGGAACTTCAATATCCACCCGGGGGAGTTTGGCGGTCTTCTCGTAAAGTGCTTCAGCCGATATGCTTATTCCCGGAGCAATCACGCCCCCCAGATACTCCCTGTTTTTGGTTACCGCACAAAAAGTGGTGGCAGTGCCGAAGTCCACGATAATTAAATCTCCTCCATAGAGAGAAGAAGCAGCTAAAGCATTGACTACCCGGTCTGCTCCCACTTCTTTAGCCTCTACCCGAAGAGAGAGGCCAGTTTTAACTCCCGGTCCTACAAAAAGATAAGGAAGGAGCCACTTTTCCCGGAAAAGATACTCAAGAGCACCCAAAACTGGTGGAACCACACAGGAAACAACCACACTGTCTAAAGTAGCCCTTTTAATTCCTTCCCCTTCCAGGAGGTTTTGAAGCAAAAAGCTCCATTCATCAGAAGTACGGTAGGGGGAGGTGGATACTCGCCAGTTAGAAAGAAGCGCTTTATCCTCATACACTCCCCAGGTGGTATGGGTATTTCCCACATCAATTACTAAAATTCTACTCAAAACTTCACCACCCGCCTCAAAATACGTACTAAAGGTAGCACTATAATACCAGAAATGACTAATTCCAAACTCCCATTAAGGACAAAAACAGGCAAAACCTGCGCCCAGGTAAAGAAACCCGTCACCACCATTAAGCCCAGCACCCCTATGGTGTTGATAAAAGTTCCCCCCAGGCTTCCCAGAACCACTCCCCAGTCTTTTTTCCCCGACCACTTCCAGATGTAATAAGCTACCACTCCAATCAAAAGACGGGGCAAGACACAGGCCAAAACATTACCGGCAAACAGGTGGAGAGTGGAAAATGCTAAAATCAATCCCACTAAAGCCCCCACCTCCGGGCCACCTATAATACCCCCTATTATAGCAGGTATGTGCATGGTAGTAGCGTAAGAAGCAAGATTGGGAACGGGAATAAGCCCCAAAGGAGTAAGGCTCAAAATCACTGACACTGCCCCCAAAACACCAGCCAACACGAACTTCTTAGTTCTTTTCTCCAAAAAAAACACCTCCGTTCCAGTTCTTTTCAGATACCAGACGAGAAAAAACACTAACTAACCAATCAACCAACTCGCTGCCTGTGGTCAGCGGTAAAACTAAACTATTATATCATTTTTAGCGAGAATTCCAGCCAGCCCTGTGGCTTTGGTAACCGAATTCAAAACTCCTTCTGTGACACTTTTATAAATCCCCGAAATTAAAGATAGGTAATTACTCACTTTCTTTTTCCCCGTAGATACCAAAAAAATGGTATCGCCATCATAGAGAGTGGCAAAAGGGCGAATGCAAGATGCCAGAGCAGAGTGAACTACTCCCACAAGAGAGAATAGCTCTTCTCGGGAGAGGAAAAAATCAAAAACCACCAGAGTCAAAGTGGTATTGAAAGGAGAAAACGTTGTCCCTCTTCCTTTCATTTTAACCCCTGCCACCAACTCTCCAGTTCGGGGGTGATAGATATTTCCCCAGGAATTAGTCACCACAAATGCAGATATTTCCTCCCCTTCTACTTTTGCCCTTCCTTTTCCAAACCCTCCCTTTACTGCTCCTTCCATTCCCATAAGTTTACCCACGGTAGCTCCCGTTCCTGCCCCGATAGTTCCCTCTTTTACCACTTTTTCTGAAGACAACGCAGCATTGTATCCCCATTCTCTATCGGGGAAAGCTGGTTCTCCCACTTCTAAATCATAAATCACCGCTCCAGCTACAATGGGAACTGTTCCCCCCGGAGTCTTAAATCCTTTTTTTCTTTCCCGCAAGAAATCCACCACTCCTTCTCCACAGGAAAGACCTAAAGCGCTACCTCCGCTAAAGAATATGGCATCTACTCCCTCTACCAGGTTTCCGGGAAAAAGAGTAGCAGTTTCTCGACCTCCCGGAGCTCCCCCTCGCACCGCAGCCACTGCTCGGTTAGGCTGTTCAAATAAAAAAACCGTGCACCCTGTGGCCTTGGAAAAATCCTGATAGTGTCCTGCTTGAAAAGACATCTTACCTCCTTAAGAAAGCCTGCACCCACAATAAGGGCAAAGTTTAAAATCAGGATCTATCTTTTTCCCACACTGGGGGCAAACTCCAGTTTCTTTTATTTCTTCTTCCGGAATATAATTGCTTTTAGCCCTTTCCAGCTCCTGTTTCCAGGTATCCGCATCGACCATACTATCAAAGTAGAGAGTTCTCTCTCTTTCCCACTCATCTTTATACTTAACAGCAAGATAAAAAGGGCGAGGAGACAGGCGACGATATCTCCACAATTGGCTTTCAAAACCCCTTTTTAGCAACTCTTTTTCTGGAAGAGATTCCACTTCTTCTATTTGCGAGAGAAGGATACGAAAAATTACTTTTTCAAAAGGAGGAGTAATGCCAAAAATGTTAGGACCCTTTTCAAAGTTTTCAAACCACAAACTCTTAGACATTAAAAAAAGGAGGCCATCGCTCACTGCCTCAAAACGAGGATGACCTCCTAAATAGCGAGAAAATCCAGAAAGAATTTTATTTTCTCCGAATTCTTTCTCCTTTTCTTGCCAGAATTCAGATACTGAAACCGAGGAACCCTTTCTTCTTGCCCCCCACAAGAAGGCAAAAAGAACTAATAATCCAGCAATTAAAAGATATCCCCAGGTGTCCATCTCTTTTATTACAAGCCACTTCCCCCATTATTACAGGTAGAACAGTCATCGCTGGAGCAAGTACTGCAACTGGAAGAACTAGAAGAGCTGGGAGAACGGTAGTCGGTGCAATAGAAACCGCTTCCCTTAAATACCAGGCCCACGTTTCTCCCTATCAGTCTTTTTACTCTACCCTTGCAGAAAGGGCACTGAGATATTGGCTTGTCACTAAAAGATTGAAGTTCCTCAAAAGTTTTACCGCACTGAGTGCATTGGTATTCATAAATCGGCATCGCTTTCACCTCCATATGGTAAACCACCCGGTAAAGGATATCCTTTACCGGGTGGTTTTTCTTCGTCCACTTTTATTATTATACCTCACCTATCAATACTCAGGCATTGGTGGAACTGGAGCAGGCTCCTTTTCTGGAATTTCAGTAACTATTAACTCTGTAGTAAGCATTACTCCAGCTACACTGGATGCGTTCTGCAGAGCAACTCGTACTACTTTTGCCGGGTCAATTACTCCATCTTCTATCATATCCACAAACTGTCCGGTGAGAGCATTATAGCCAAGGTTAACATTATCAGCAGCCTTAATTTTTTCTACTATTACCGAGCCTTCTTCACCAGCATTCTGAGCAATCATCTTCGCCGGTTCACTCAGGGCCCTCTTTACTACCAGAGCACCTATTTTCTCATCGCCATCTAAGTTCAGCCCATCAATGGCGGACTCACAGCGAATCAGAGCTACTCCGCCTCCCGGGACTATTCCTTCTTCTACTGCCGCTCTCGTGGCATTCAGGGCATCTTCCACCCGGGCTTTCTTTTCCTTCATCTCTGTTTCGGTAGCTGCACCTACCCGAACCACTGCCACCCCACCAGAAATTTTAGCTAATCGCTCCTGCAGTTTTTCCCGGTCATAATCAGAAGTGGTCTCTTCAATCTGCTTCTTAATCTGGTTCATACGAGCCATAATATCTTCTTTTTTACCGGCTCCTTCTACGATAGTGGTATTCTCTTTATCTACTACTATTTTTCTTGCCTGACCCAGGTCTTCAAGAGTTATATTTTCTAATTTTATTCCTAACTCGCTGGAAATGAAAGTTCCCCCAGTAACTACAGCTATATCCTGAAGCATCTCTTTTCGTCGGTCACCAAAGCCAGGAGCTTTCACTGCCACGCAGTTAATAACACCCTTTAGCTTGTTGACCACCAAAGTAGCCAGAGCTTCTCCTTCCACCTCTTCAGCAATAATCAACAGAGGCTTCCCTCTCTGCACCACTTTTTCTAAAACCGGGAGCAAGTCTTTCACCGCTGATATCTTCTCTTCATAGATTAAAATATAGGCATCCTCAAGAACCGCTTCCATTCTTTCGGGGTCAGTTACAAAATAAGGAGAAAGGTAGCCCCGATCAAACTGCAGTCCTTCCACCACCTCTAATGTAGTCTCTAATCCTGTCGCCTCTTCAACGGTAATGACTCCGTCTTTACCCACTTTGTCCATAGCATCAGCAATGATGTTTCCAATAGATTCATCGTTGTTAGCAGCAATAGTTGCTACTTGAGCGACTTCTTTTTTACCACTTACTTCCTTGCTTATTTCCTTTAGCTTTCCGATTACCGCTTCTACTGCCTTATCAATGCCTCGTTTAAGAAGCGTAGGGTTAGAACCAGCCACCACTGCCCGCAACCCATCTCGATATATGTATTCAGCTAAAACTGTAGCAGTGGTAGTCCCATCACCAGCTATATCGCTGGTTTTAGAAGCCACTTCTTTAACCAGTTGAGCTCCCACGTTTTCGTTGGGGTCTTCCAGGTCGATTTCTCTAGCCACCATAACCCCGTCTTTGGTGATAACAGGAGAGCCGAATTTTCTCTCTATAATTACGTTTCTTCCCCGGGGTCCCAGGGTAACTTTCACGGCATCAGCCAGGGTTTTCACTCCCCCTAAAACTTTCTGTCGTGCTTCTTCTTCAAATAGAATTTGTTTGGCCATCAATCATACCTCCCTTCTTTTAACCTTCGATTATACCCAAAACGTCATCCTCGCGCATTATGAGGTATTCTTCGTCTTCGATTTCCACCTCTGTACCGGCATATTTACCAAAGAGAACTCTATCGCCCTCTTTCACTTCCAGGGGAATGCGCTTTCCATCTTCGCCCATCCTGCCTGTACCTACTGCTATCACTTTTCCCTGCTGAGGCGCCTCTTTTGCCGTATCAGGAATTATAATGCCTCCTTTTTTTACTTCTTCTTCTTCCATTCTTTTAACCAACAAACGGTCTGCTAATGGTTTGATCTTCATTCACTATCACCCCTTTCATCAAATTAGCCATCGTCTATTTTACATCCCCAAAACAATTTTTGCAAGAGTATGGCAAGGTAAATCAAGGTAAATTTTCTGCCAAAATGACAAAAGAATTGTTATAGTATTTGAATTTTTGACAAAAATAAAAAAATACCTTGACAAAATGTCAAAGTATTTAGTTACGCTCCAGAGCTAAATCATATTGTTCTATTTTGCGATAAAGAGTGCGCAAGCTTATCCCTAAAATATTGGCAGCTCTGGTTTTATTGAAACGAGTAAACTTCAAAGTTTCTTGAATGAGGATTTTTTCTACCTCTTCCATGCTCATCCCCACTTTTACTCCTAACAACTCTTCTCGTTGTCTCTTTTTAATATAATCGGGTATGTCCTCAGAAGTAAGCAAATCCCCAGAAGAAAGAATAACCATACCCTCCAGGGTATTGCGCAACTCAACGACATTTCCCGGCCAATCGTATTCTATGAGAAAACGGAGAGCTTCTTTATCCACCCTGATTCCTTCTCTTCCCGTCTCCTCTTCAATTTCTTGCAAAAAACGATCCACCAAAAAGGGAATGTCTTCTTTTCTTTCTCTAAGGGGAGGAATCTCGATTTTAACGGCGTTGAGGAAATAATAGAGGTCATTGCGAAAAGACCCTTCAGCCACTTTCCCCTCCAGAGGAACTTCAGAAGAAGCAATTATTCGAAGATCTGATGACTTTTTACTGAACCGATATTCTTCCAAAAATGCTAACATTTCAGCTTGTTGCTTGTAAGGTAAAAGATGCACATCTTCAAAGTAAATGGTTCCTTCTTTTGGTTTCTCCTGAGGTAAAATTTCCAGAGGCAGAGCAACACAGAGAACTTTGAGAAAAGGCTTTTCCTCTGAAAAAGCATACTGGTGAATAGCCCGAGCTGCCAGCTCTTTACCTGTTCCTTGTTCTCCCACGAGAAGAATGGGCCTTTGCACCTGGGATACCTGAAGAATTAAACTGAAAACTCGCTGCATTTTCTCTGATACCCCGATGATACCAGCAAAAGAAGGGCGGCTAATCACTCTTTTCTTTAAATCTTTGTTTTCTTCTAAAAGGGAAACTTTCTCCTCCGCCCTTTTTATTACCGAGAGAATACGAGAAGGAGCAGAAGAAACAGAAATATAATCATACACGCCTTTAGAAAACAGCTCCTGGAGAGGGAAAGAATCATTGCTCTCTCCTAAAGCAATTATTACCATATCGGGGAAAGATTGACGGATAAAAGAGAGCAGAGAAAAACTATTTTCCCGCAAAACTTTTTCCTCTACCAATACTATATCTATTTCTTCCTTCTCCAGGCAGTTGATAGCCAGGTCTCGATCTCTAACGGAAATAAGATAATAGCCCTCTTCTCGCAACCAGTTGCCTATTTTCTCTCGCCATAAAGCGCTTTTTTCTACTAAAAGTATTTTCCTCATTACTCTCCAAGCTTCACCTTCTCTCCCTCTTCTGCTGATTGCCGGGCAGCTAAGGCCAATCGCAAAGCCAGAATAGCCTGCTCCGGGGTCCCCCTCTCCACAGGCTTATTGTTCTCTATGCAATCCAGAAAATACTCCAGCTCCAGATAATAGGGGTCTTCTTCCCTCACTTCCATTTCTTTTTTTGCTTCCCCGTTTCGATAGAGCACCAGGGGACTGGTTTTCTCTCTTTCTTCAATATTCACCCCGGCGCGGGAAGACCACTCTAAAACTCCCTCATCACCCAGGATACGGAAGCCGCAGGTGAAAGGAAAATCGCCCCTCATCATCCATCCTCCTTCAATGTGAGCTATCACTCCACCATAGTTCACCACAGTAACCATGTGGTCCCAGGAATTCTGAGGAGAGCGCACTCCCTGAGCAAAAACAACTTGAGGTTCTCCTAACAGCCAGTTTACATAATCTAAATCGTGAATATGCAAATCCACAGCTGCTCCTCCGCTCAACTCCGGTTTCAGTATCCAGCTATCCACTGACCAGGTGGGAGGAAGAGAAAGACGAAAGGCATCCACCGATAAAACTTTACCCACCGCTCCTTCTTCTACTAACTCCCGGGCTTTTACATATTCTCCCCAAAAACGAAGAACTTGCCCTACCATAAGCTTTACTCCACTTCTCTCACAAATTCTCTTCATAGCCTCAGCATCTTCCACAGTCAAAGCTATGGGCTTCTCACAAAAAACATGCTTCTCGTGAGAAGCAGCCATCTCTGTATATTCTCGATGCAAAAAAGTGGGCAGGCAGATATCCACTATGTCTACTTTTTCTTCCTCTAAAAGGCGGGAAAAAGAATTATAGTGGGGAATCTGATATTTATCTTGAAAAGCGGAAGCTTTCTCTAAATTTGTCTCAAAAAAAGCACAGACTTCTGCTCCTTCTACCCTTTTCCACCCTTCCATATGCACCCCAGCAATAAAACCTGCTCCTAAAAGAGCAATTTTTTTCATCATTTCTCCTCCTTAGATTCTATTTCCTGGATTCTCCTTACATATTTATCATACTCACAACGGGGGCGAGGATCAAAAGAGAGGTAAACCTCTATCATTCCTTTCTCCATATTCCTTTCTTTTCTCTGCTCCAGAAGCCCGGCTATGATTTGAGCCTGAGTTTTAAATTCACTCATAGCCAGATTTATCTTCTCTTCTGCCTCCCGGGGAGCACACAGCGCCCGGTTGGCTCTGACATTCAGAGCGTCTTTTTCCAGCAAGGTATCTTCAGGAGAAAAATCGCTCCACACCGCATACTGGAGAACCGATTTTATTCCTTTGGCTATCCCCCAATCAGCCATTACTGGATCTCCCACCTGAGGAGTGTCAAAAGCTCCCACGAGAAATGTGGCATAATGGTCTAAGTGTTCCCGATAGCCGTTAGGCACTAAAACCCGGGTGATTTTTAGCCGGCGGAGAAGAGGTAAAATCTTCCGGAAAGTTCCCTCCTCACCTCCCGGTAACTTCCAGCCCAAAAAAGGCCAGACGCTATAATCATCGTAATCTAAACGATGAATCCTTTCCTCTTTAACTCCCAGATGAGCATAAGCTAAAACGGTTTCCCGAGCCCGGAGAGCAGTGATGATATTTTTATGTTCAATGACACTGTAGCCTCCCGACCCATTGCAGAAAATTACAACGTGCACTTCTCCCCCAAAAAGAGGAATGGCCTGCAAAAGATACCCCGGCCCTAAAATACCATCATCATCATGAGGGCAAAAAATAGCTACTCGCTCCTCTCCTTCTACCCAGCCGGGAAACAGAAGCTCGATACTTTTACTTTTTTCTCTCCGGCGCAAATCATAAAAAGTAAAATCTTCTCTCTCCATCATTTCTCCTCCCCTATCAAACTCTGCAGATAATCAAAAGATTTCTTCACTGCCTGATCCACAAACTCCCGGGAATGCTGAAACTTACCATCAAACTCAATCTCTACACTCCAGGGAACTTCTATATTCTCTTCTCTTGCCAGGGCAAATATTTTACCAAAATCTATATCTCCTTCTCCCAGAGGAGGAAAATCCCATACCTTGTACCCTCCCCTTTTATCTTTGAGGTGAAAATGGACAATCCAGGGAAGACAATTTTTAACATCCTCTTCCGGACGGACACCCCCATAAAATATGACATTCCCTGTGTCATAATTAATCCCTACTGCTGGATGATTTAACTCCTCCATCAATTCACAAGCCGCCCGTCCATCTTTCAAAAAATCTCCGTGAATCTACAGGCCAATTTTTACCCCTCTTTTTGCTGCCTCGGAAGCTAAAACTTGCAAATTGGAAATCAAAATCCCCTTTTTGTTTCCTTCTTCTATGGTTCCAGTGTTAACCACCCGGGCCCCTAGGACCCGAGCAAGGTCTAAAGCTTTCTCTAAATAAGAAACTCCCTCGGGGGTAGATAGGTCTGAATGGGCACTGATGCTTGCCACCTGAAGCCCCAGGCGGGATAAAGCATTACGTAGCTTCTTTAAATCCTCTTCCCGGTGGTTAATTACACTAAAGTGATTGGTCCAGCCTTCCACACAGGCTAATTCTACATAGGGAAAGCCAGCTTTTGCGATACCGGTCAGAGCTTCTTCCAGAGAGAAACCATGGTAAGTATTGGTAGACACCGCCCAGATATCAAACATATTAATCCCCCTTTTTTACTAAAATAGTATCATCTTTCTCTTTTTCTGAAAAGAGATAGAATAGTTCAAGGGGAAATAGATAAAGAATAAATTCTTTAATTTTCGGTTTGAATTATAACTTTCCTAAAAAGGAGTGAAAGATATGAAAAAAGTTATGCTCTATGCCTTGAGCACCTGCCCTTTTTGTCAGATGACTAAAAAATACTTCGAAAAGCACAACATCCCCTATGACTTTGTAGATGTAGACCTCTTAGAAGATGAGGAAAAAGAAAAAACAGTGGCTAAAGTACAAGAAATATCGGGAAGAAGAGCTTTCCCGGTAATAGTTATAGGAGATAAAGTAATAGTGGGATATGACGAACTGAGCATCTCGGAGGCTCTCAAAGAATGAACCAGGTAGAAAAAATATTCTGTCCGGTGTGTCAGGTGAGTTTTATTCTGCGAGAAGAAAAAGAAGCAGGGAAAAAAATAACCTGTCCGGTGTGCGGTGCAGTTTTAGTTTTAGAAAAAGATAACAGTAGCTGGTTAGCCAGAAGACCTGACGACTTAACTCCAGAAGAAGAAATAAGGGCAAGGATAGAAAACTTTGCCCGGCTGCGCAACTATAAATTCAATGAGCTCAAAGAACCTCTGGTGGAAGGACTGCTGAAAAAATATGAACGCTATGGAGATTTTTACTGTCCGTGCAAAATAGATAATATTCCCGAAAACGTATGTCCTTGCCTGGAAACAAGACAGGGCAGCGTGGAACGCAATGGACGCTGCCATTGCGGATTATTCTGGAAATAGGGGGTTCCCCCCTATTTCCTCCCTGTTACAAGATAGAGCTCCTGGTTATCAATGACTCTCGTTATCTCCAGGCCCCGTTTTTTTAATTCCCAAGCCAGTTCTTCTCCCGGAGGAAGAGTAAAAGCCGGAGGAGCTCCATCTCCTCGGTGCCGTTGATTAATGGTTTGCCGGCTTTCAGAGTGGGCAATGGATAGCTCTCCTCCCTCTATGAGAAGAGAAATTAAATTCTGGAGAGCTAAATCCCGATCCCAAAAATGAGGGAAAGAAGAATAAACAATAACCAGGTCATATCTGCGGCTGTCTTTATATCTTTCCGCACTCCCCTGATGATATTCAATGCCCTCCTCTCCAAACTTTCTTTTCGCCACTTCTAACATTTCTTCAGCTACATCTAGCTCCACAATTAAGCCAGAAGAACCCATTTTTTCTCGCAAGAAAGGAATTAATATCCCTGTCCCTGAACCTACATCTAAAACGGTAGAAGAAGGAGGAATAGTGAGAAAGGACAGAAGATAGCGGATTTTGTCCGGAGAAGACAAAGCACGCTCATCCCACTCCCCGGCCAAACGGTTAAAAGCTTCCCGGACTTGCTTCTCTTCCCTGCACAAAATTTTCCACTCCTTTCACTATAAGAGGAACTAAAACCATCTGAATGGCCACTCCCGGAAGGGAAATCACAAACAAGGTATTCAAAACCGGAAGAAAAGAAAATTTTTTACCCAGAACTAAGGCAATTAAAATCCAGTTACCCAGAATGGAAATTAATCTCCCCCCCAAAAGAGAGGCAAAAAGAGAAGGGAAAACACCCCATCTCTTTTTTCTGTATAAAAAGAAGACCAAAATTCCATATCCTCCCAACTCTCCCATCATAACCAAAAAGCCAGGAAAAGGAGGCATACCAGTGAGAAAAAAATTGAGAAGGGGAAGAATAAAGCCCAGTAAAAAAGCGGCACTCCCTGATGAGAGGAAAAAACCTCCCAAAAGAGCGGGTAAATGCATAGGCAAGAAAACCGCTCCGGGAATGCCAGAAACATGGAAAAGAGACGGTAAAACGACTCCTGTGGCAACTAATAGAGAAATTTTGGTTATTTCCTGAGACTTCATCTATTCAATAATCGCTCCACTAAAAAATTGTAACATCGAATAACAATCTGTCAAGGAAACCGAGGCTCTCGAGTGGAATCGCTTTTGTGGTTTTGAGAGAAATGTACTCTCTGGACTTCTTTTGATAAAAGGATTAACAAATACTCTCGCAAAAGCGGCTATAAGGTAACTCCTCATGGTTTACGTCACTTGCCTTCACCCTACAGCGCACTCGAGAGCCACTGATTTAAGTATGACTAAAAAGCAATTAGCGCTCCCGGAGGAGACTTTAAAGCAGAGTATGAGAAAATTATGCCAGCGAGCGATAACTGTGAAAAAAATGAGGAGGGCGTAATAGCTTGGTATCCCGCAACCTATAAAAAGAAAATAATTTTCAAAAAAATTTTTAACTACCTATTGACGAAATGGAAAAGTAGTGGTATATTATTATTGCCATCGGTTCTGAGGAGTTAAGCCGGAGGATGGAAAAAAGAGCT
>NZ_JAAYFP010000086.1:0-1868 GCF_012728195.1 Candidatus Sordicultor fermentans | reverse complement strand
TCACTATCCCCAATGTATCTTCCGACCTTTAGATCTCCAACCCCTGCTTTTATCCAGCCCTCCCTCTCACCACACAGATGACATTTTTTATCATATTCTTCTGCATATTCAAAACCCCTCAGGTTTTTTCTCGCACCCATTGATTTTTCAAGCGATGAATAAACAATTTGATATAAAAGGCCTATGTTTGGTGGATGTTCTCCATTTTGAGCAGCAAACTCCCAAATGTTTTTATATTTTTCAGTTGACTCAAAAAACCCGGCTAAGTCTTCTATTTTTATATCTCTGTCAACAATCTTTAGCGGTAGGGCAACCCAGTAAATTTCGGGGAACTGTTCAATATGCCTTTTCACTCTTTCATCGTTTAGAAAATTTATATTATGGCTCTGCAATGTGCTAAAAACAATTTGTCTCCATTCGTTCCTAACCCTTTCTGCAATTTCTTCGCCTAACTTTTGAAGCTCCTTTTTATCGCTTTGAGGCACAAAAGACACAAACCTGTTAGGAATAGTTGGCAGATCTACGTATTTAGATTGAGAATTCGTGACTTCTATTTTTTTTCTGGTTTCCAACCACCAATCTACCAGAGGTTGTTTATAAAGGTCTGGGTAAATAATATTCGTAGGTCCATAATCCTCTATTATTTTCTCCATCGCCACAAAAGTGAGATAAGACAAAAGAAAGCTACTCATAAACAAATCTTGAGTCTTACGTGTCTGACTTATAAATGTTTGAACAGGGCCAATGGAAAGTAGAAATAGCGAGTTATTTTGCAATAAGCTTTTATTTTCATCGTCCCATAGTGCATTGACTGCTGATGTGATTTTCGAATGTTCCCATATGGAATGGTCGGGAATCCTTGTGTCAGCAGGAAATAATGGAATGTATTTTTTCCATTCTCTGCCATTTGACCCTTCGATTAAGTTTTCCTGGTAATTACGCCATATATACAGAAATTTTCTATCATATTCTTCTTGTAAGAGCACATCCCCCATTCTCTTGGATATCTGATTGACAACATCGAAGACCTCTTTTTTGAAACGGAGGAAATTATTTTCAATTCGGCTTTCTGAAAAGGGATGTCTTATTTCGTCAAAATCTTGTACAATGCCCTCAGGAATCAGGCTTCTTTCCATGCAAGAAGATATCCAATCTGAGCCCTTAATATCTTCCCACGTGACGCCTAATGCCTGCGCATATTCCTCTGCTCTTCTTTTATGTCCTCGAATGTCAAAAGGTTTATCTATAGGATCATGGAGAATTTCTTTAAGTTTTTCCGAAAAGTCTAATTTGGTATTCATAAATTCACCTCCACCGCCTGGCCTTCAAATCTCCCCAGAAAATCATCTATTAATTGCTGGCTAACACGTTGGGGCGAACCAACCAAACTCCAACCCCCATCTTTCTTTTCTTTCCCAATCTGGGGAAGCTCACAATTTAGCTTGAACAATATCGGAAAATAAAGATTACCCGATTTTATAACTTTAAATATTAAAGGAGATGCCAGTCTTTCAGATAAACGTTTATCGTCTTTATAAGGCACCATTCTAACCTTAGGGCTACTATGCATAACAGGCATTCCAAACGCTGCTGTTTCGTATAACTCTGACTTATTTTGAAATCTAAATTCTTTAAAGCTCTTGCCCAAAAAATTTAAAGCTTCTGTCCATGAATTTTCAGGATTAAAAACCAACAATTTTCCCCCTCTTATTACCGGATATTTTCTTGTGTTGCCGGGTTCAAGTAAAAATTTTATATTGTTCCAGTTTTTCTCTATCCACGTTTTTAATTCGTTCTTACTTTGCACGTCACATTTGAAATCAACTTCAAGCGTATTTTCAGCTTGAATATTATTAATTGCTAAATTT
>NZ_JAAYFP010000085.1:0-1742 GCF_012728195.1 Candidatus Sordicultor fermentans | reverse complement strand
TTGAAGTCCGGAATCTAACCCTTCCGGATAAAGTTCCGGAACTTAACGAATACACGATAGATTCCACCGTTTATGATGCCCTGTTGAGGGGGTGTCGTTCCTAAATGGAAGAATTGATTACCCAATATTGCAAAACCCTAAGGATTGGGAAGGGCTTTTATCAGGGGTATAAAGATATTCAGTCGGAAACTCACGATGAGTTCCTATTGGAATTGTTACGCCGGGAAGTTGAAAACCGGGAAACAGCCAGAAAAAACAGGCTCTTAAAAGCTGCTAATTTTGATGTCATTAAAACCTTTAACGGCTATGACTTTGATGACATACAAATACCGCCCTCAATAGATTTAGAAGAATTAAAAACCGCCGGTTTCATCGACAAGAAGGAGAACCTAATCCTTTATGGCCCGGTAGGTACAGGTAAGACTCATTTGGCTACGGCTATAGGGGTAGAAGCATGCCAGAGAGGGAAACGGGTAAAGTTTTTCACAACTGCAGCCCTCGTAAACCGGTTAACAGATGCAAAGGCGGAAGGCGAATTAAAAAGATTTTTCAAACAGTTAACTAAATGCGACCTTCTCATATGTGACGAATGGGGGTACATCCCATTTGAGAAAGAGGGATCCCAGCTGCTATTCCAGGTCATAGCAGAATGCTATGAAAAAAGGAGCGTGATAATCACGACTAACCTGGAGTTCAGCAAGTGGAACGGGATATTTTATGATGAAAAAATGACCAGTGCTATCATTGACCGGCTGATCCACCATAGCCACTTGTTAGTCTTTACTGGACCAAGTTACAGGTTGACTCACTCTACCATGAATTGCTAAATATGGAATCAGGGTGCTGGAAAAACTAAGTTCCGGAATGATAGGTTTTTATATTGCCAAACACACCAAGAAGTTATAAAACAATTAGTTGACTACGGGATTTTCGATCAATTAGCAGTTAGCTGCCAAACAAATTTGACTGATAGTTATGTTGCCAATGGGAAATTTTTCTACAACAATGTAGAATATACTCTACCTGGAGGATATGTCGCAAAAGTGAGAGTTGTTGATAAGGACGGAAGCATTTATGTGGCTGCCTGCAATAATCAAGGCAAAAGACGGGTTTATCAGTTCGTACATGATGGAGAGAACTATAATTGGGGAAGAGTAGACAACAAACAAGTAGAGTTCTTTGTGGATTTCTAATCAAAAAATACAGCCCAAATCGGAAGAACGATGGTGCCTACAACTCCAAGCCAGAAAATTGCTAAAATAGCTTTAAAGCCATAATCGATGAATAAAAAAACTTTTTGAAGGGGCTCAAAATGTTCTGCTAATACAAAGAAGACACATAAGCCCAGCGACCAATATGCCACCTTTGAAATATTAGATGAAATGTCAGAGCGCTTTTTCTTCGCCCGTTTCATGGAGACACCTCCGATAGTTTATTTGGAAAAATCATAACATTGTTTGAAAATTTTTGCAAGCGCATGTGTCTAACATGTGCGTACCAGAAAATCCAGAGAAATCAAAACTTTTAAGATATTTTTCTCTCGACAATGTGCCATGTTTGAAAATTTTTGCAAGTGCATGTGTCTAATATGTGCGCACCAGAAAACCCAGAGAGATTAAGTCTTTCAAGAGATTTTTCTCTCGACAATGCGCCCTTCTTTTAAGCCGGCACGACATCATACATGTGCGTGCCCGCAAGCCCGCTCCTGGTCTTAGCTTGCAGGCTACGGGACTGGTGTGGAA
>NZ_JAAYFP010000084.1:0-3079 GCF_012728195.1 Candidatus Sordicultor fermentans | reverse complement strand
CCTGAAAGGAGAGAGGCTTATGCGAGTAGGTTGTTTAGGAGAGCTTCTGGTAGAAATAATGAGAGACAGAGTAGATGTACCCTTCGACGTGCCCGATATTTTTGTAGGGCCTTTCCCGAGCGGTGCTCCAGCTATTTTTGCCGATTGCCTGGCTCGTTTAGGAGAAGAAGTTTTCTTTGTAGGAGCGGTGGGAGAAGACGACTTCGGGAAAATGATTCTCCGGAGATTGAAAGAAGATGGAGTGGACATTGGAGGGGTTAAGATTCTTCCCGATTTTACGACCGGTGTAGCTTTCGTCACCTATTTCCGAGACGGAAGCCGAAAATTCATTTATCACATATCTCAAGCTGCTGCTGGCCAGATATTCCCCTCTGATATTGATGAAGAACAGTTTTCTCGTCTGGATTACCTGCATGTCATGGGCTCCAGCATGCTCATCAATGATAATTGCTGCGATGCTTACCTTCGAGCAATAGAAATAGTGAAGAAAAAGGGAGGAAAAATCAGTTTTGATCCCAATTTCCGCCCCGAGCTTCTGGGAGCAGGTAAAGCTCGAGCGCTGTTCCAGCCCATTGTGCAGGAGAGTTTTGTTCTTTTTCCCACGCAGGAAGAGCTGGAAGTGCTAAGTGGAGAAAAAGATGTGGACAAGGGGACAGCGGTGTTGCTATCTCAGGGGCCAGAAATAATTGCCTTGAAACAGGGAAAAAAGGGTTCCACCATTTTTACCTCTAAAGAAAAATTATTTATCCCTGCCTTCCCGGTGGAGGAAGTAGACCCCACTGGAGCTGGTGATTGCTACTGTGCCGGGTTTTTAGCCGGCCTTTCCCGGGGGCTGCCCCTTATAGAGGTGGGCAGGTTAGCTAATGCGGTAGGAGCTTTAGCTGTAACCAAAAAAGGCCCCATGGAGGGAGCGCCCACTCAAAAAGAGTTAGAAGAGTTTTTGAAAAAATTTTGAAAAGGAGAGAAGTCTTTTGTTGAGAAGAGATAAAGTAGATCAGAGCTATATCCGCCGCAAGGCAGAAGAAGAAGGAGTCCCGGTGGTTGATTTTTTGCTGCGCAAAATGAAAGAATTAGAAAAAGTGGAGGGGAGGCCTTCCACCCTCTTTGCTGCTTGTCCTAATTCTGAGACGGTTATTAAGGCTGCACTGCGTTCGGCAAAGAGAGCCAATGCCCCCATTAAGTTTGCTGCCACTTTAAACCAGGTGGATGAAGATGGAGGATATACCGGCCTTACACAATCTGAGTTTGTGGAAATGGTAAAAATAGAAGCCGAGGCCATTAGTTATGAGGGGCTGATCATCGTTGCCCTCGACCACGGAGGACCCTGGCTTAAAGACCAACACAGTATAGAAAACTGGAGTCTCGAAGAAACCATGACAGCGGTTAAAAAATCGCTGGAAGCAGCGATAGATGCAGGATATGATTTTCTCCACATTGATCCCACAGTAGATAAAACTCTTTCCCCGGGAGAGATTATCCCCATAGAGCGGGTAGTAGAGAGAACCATAGAGCTGATAAAACATGCTGAAAACTACCGCCGAGAAAAAGGGATTGCCCCCCTGGGTTATGAGGTGGGGACAGAAGAGGTTCACGGAGGGCTGGCCAATCTTGAAGTGTTCGACCGCTTTCTCTCCCTCCTCAAGGAAGGCTTAGAAAAAGAGGGGTTATCGGAGGTGTGGCCCATACTCATCGTAGGAAAAGTGGGGACAGACCTTCACACCACCATTTTTGACCCTGAGGTGGCAAAGACACTCGCTGAAAAAGCGGCAAAATATGGCTCTTTTATCAAAGGACATTATACCGATTATGTGGAAAACCCTGAAGAATACCCTCTCTCGGGGATGGGAGCAGCAAACGTGGGTCCGGAATTTACCGAAGAGGAATACAATGCCTTGACTCAGCTGGCTCAGCTGGAAGATAAATTGAAAAAAGAGAAGCTCATTGCTCGTTCCTCTTTGATTCTTCAGGTTCTGGAAAAAGAGGTATACGAGAGTAATCGCTGGCAAAAGTGGTTAAAAGGAGAAGAAAAAGGCAAAGACTTATACGATCTCTCTCCCTCTCGCCAGAAGTGGCTGATAAAAACTGGTTGCCGCTATATCTGGGCTCAACCTCGGGTAGTGGCCAGTCGCACTCTTCTTTATCGCAACTTAGAACAAAACGGTTACCGGGGAGAGGAAATGGTCCTTTTACAGGTGGAGAGAGCTATGGATAAATATTTCCGGACTTTTAACCTCATCGACCTCCACGACCGCCTGAAAAAAGTAGTTGAGTAATAAGAGGCTAACCGAGGGAAGCCCCTCCCTCGGTTAGCTTTGTTCGCGGCGGCTATAGGTGGGGAACGTTTCCTGTGGTTTCTTCCCCCTCATTTCCGAAATCTTTTGTCGGAAATCCAAATGTTTTTGTCTTTAAATAATTTAGATTCCTGATAGAAACATTCAGGAATGACAGATAAGGGAAGTGACAGAACCCACTCAGGGGTGATGATTCCTCCTTCCGTTGTTTCCTGAATCTTTAGTCGGGAATCCATGGTTTTCAAATACTTCTGGACCCCTCGCAGAAGCATTCAGGGGCAGGCTAAATACGGCTCGCAAGTTGCCGGGGTGAGGGTGAGAGAAAGAATATATTATAAAGCCCTCCCCGGAAGGGAGAAAAAAAGAAAGGAATCCAGAAGAGAGATCCCCGCGACACTGGCTGTTTTTCTTCCAACGTGATTTATTTTGCCTTTTTATGTGTTAACCCGATGTGTTTGGTAGAGTAGAAATGCAACACAGCGGAAGTTAAAAAATACATCATAAAAATTACTACAAACCTGGAATTCAGGAAGTGGAATGGAATATTTTATGATGAGATAAGACAGCCGCCATCATTGACCGTTTAGTTCATCACAGTCATTTGCTGGTCTTTTTCGAACCAAGTTATCCTTTGCCTCATTCTACTATAAGCTGTTAGTTCTGGAATTGAAGGTGCTGCGAAAATTAGCTTCCGGAATGCTGCAAATTCATATTGCCAAATACAACCCCCGAAGAAGAGAGCGTCTCTTATTGTTCTGTCACAGGTTGTTTGGTGATATGCTTATAGT
>NZ_JAAYFP010000083.1:0-19783 GCF_012728195.1 Candidatus Sordicultor fermentans | reverse complement strand
CCTCTTATAAATATTATCGGCAGCTTCTCCCAAAACTTTAGAGCCAGGAATTTTTTTGAAAAAAGAAATCTGTGTATTCAGCGCAATGGAAATCCAGCACACAACAGAACTCCATTGCCAGCACCCTTAAAATAAACTACCTTTTTAGATGCTGAATCTAAAGGGGGTAAAGAAAGGATGCTAACAATGGAACAAATATATCATATCAGATTTGAACATAATGAAAAAGGTAAATCATTGAGAAGAATAGCCCAAGAAACAGGATTTAACTTCCGAACTGTTCGAAAGCATGTAGAAAGGGAGGATTTTAACATCAAGAAAAAAGCTATTCATACCCGTAGGGGTAAACTGGATCCCTATAAAGAAACCATAGATAAGTGGCTTACCGAAGACCTAAAATCCCGACCCCAGAAAGGCATACTACGAAATGTATTTAAATATCAAAGTCAAAAAATATCAGGCTGTTTTTATCAACCAGGCCTCTCTATCTTCCAGTTTTTCTCAGACTAATCAATCAAAAATTCCTTCTAATATTTGATTCAACTCCTCGCCTTTCCTCCCCCTTGACGAAGTTTGTTCCATTATCTATAATCATTGTGCTAACAGTAGCGAGCGGGAATAGCTCAGATGGTAGAGCGCCAGCCTTCCAAGCTGGATGTCGCGGGTTCGAGTCCCGTTTCCCGCTCCATTTTTTTATTTAAAGAACTTTTTCCAGAAAGTGTAAAAGAGCAAAAAATATTCTATAATAAGAAAAAAATAAGGCTTCCAGGGAGGGATAAGAGTATGGCTGATTTACTTCTCATTAAAGTGGGAAACAGAGCACAAAATGCTTTGAAAGTGCAAGAATTACTCAGCCGTTACGGGTGCAATATTGAAGTTCGCTTAGGACTCCATGAGTTTGCTCCAGAATGTGAGGGGAAAGATGAAGGCATCATAATCTTAAAGCTTTCCGGTAATTTAGAAGATTTTAAAAAGCTTAAAGAGGACCTGGAAAAAATACAAGGAGTTAAGGCTATTTATCAAGAATTATAACGAGGGTTTTTCTTTTATGGAAAAACGAAGGGAGGACCTATGGAGAGCAATGTTGACCTTTCTCAATATCGGTTAAGCCCGGAGCAGTTGCGCTGGATTTGTCCTCCGGATGCTTTTTCTTTTGAGTGTACTGACGAATTAGAAGAGCTGGAAGGGTTTTTGGGTCAGGAGAGAGCCCTGAGCTCTATCGAGTTTGGATTGCGCATGGAAAAATCGGGGTACAATCTTTTTGTGGTTGGTCCTACAGGAACCGGAAGAGCCAGTGCAGTTAAAAACCGCATTGAGAGATTGGTGAAAGAAAAGAAGGAAAAGGGAATCACTCCAGAGATAAATGACTGGTGTTATATCTTTAACTTTGACGATCCAGACCGCCCTCAAGTTTTAAAACTTCCCCGGGGGGAGGGAAAAGTCCTTTCTCGCCTGGTGGATGAGTTGTTGAAAAACCTTCGAGATGCAATACCCAAAACTTTTGCTGGAGATGAGTATAAAAACCAAAAACAAATTCTGATTGATGAGCAGCAGAGAAAAAATCGCCAAATAATTCAAGAGTTGGAAAAAGAAGCTTTAGAAGAAGGGTTTGCTTTCCGCATGACTCCCATGGGTCCTATCCTCATTCCCTTAGTGGAAGGAAAGCCTATGACTCAAGAGCAATACTTAGCTTTAGGCGAAGAAGAAAAAGAAATTATAGAAAGTAAAAGGCGAGAGCTTTTGACTCAAATCAGTGAGGCTTTTGACAAAATTCACCAGTTGGAAGTAGAGCTGAAAAATAAAATAGCGGAACTTGACCGGAGAGTGGCAGAGTTTGCCGTTAATCCTCTTTTTAAGGGACTATTAGACAGGTATGCTTCCTCTCCCGAGGTGCTCAAGTTTCTTGAGTCACTGCAAAACTTTACCCTTTCTTATCTTCACATCTTCAGAGACTTATCAGAAACTCCTCAGCAACTTCCTCAGCTTCTCCCCTATCAAAGGCTGCAAGATCCTTTCTTACCTTTTAAAATAAATGTTTTTGTGGATAACGCTCCTTTAGAAGACCCTCCAATAATTCTGGAAACTCATCCTAACTGGAGCAATCTTTTCGGGAAGATCGAGCGCCGAGCTTTTATGGGAGCTTATTTCAGTGACCATACTATGTTGAAATCAGGCTCCCTTCATCAAGCCAATGGTGGTTATATAATAATGTATTTCCGGGATTTAATCAGCAATCCAGGCGTCTGGGAAGGACTGAAAAGGACTTTGAAAAATCAGGAAATCAGATTAGAAGACCCTTTTGAGCAATTTGGCATCATCGCTCCTCAAGGATTGCGTCCTGACCCCTTACCTTTCGACGCTAAAGTTATTATCATCGGTGATGAATATTATTATCGTGCTTTAACTCTTCTCGATGAGGACTTCCGAGATCTATTTAAAATAAAAGCTGATTTGACTATCAGATTCAGAGAGAAGAAGAGGTTTTGCACTCCTTTGCCTGTTTTGTCAATAATTGTTGCAAAGAGGAAGGGCTTCTGCCTTTTGACCGGACGGGAGTAGCAAAAGTTCTGGAATATGGTGCGCGGGCAGTTTCTCACCAGAAGAAACTCAGTTCTCAATTTGGTTTTATGAAAGATATCCTGGTGGAAGCAGATTTCTGGGCCCGAGAGGAAGGCGCAGACCGGGTCTATGCTCCCCATGTCCAGAAAACGCTACAAGAGAGAAAAAAGAGGCTGAGCCTTATAGCTGATCGCCTGCAAGAAGCTATTTTAGAAGATGTGCTGTTGATTGATACCCAGGGTAAAGTGGTGGGGCAAATCAACGGGTTAGCAGTTTATGACCTGGGAGACTATAGTTTTGGTCGGCCCTCCCGCATTACTGCTCGCACTTACCTTGGAAAACAAGGAGTAGTCAGCATCGAGCGAGAATCTCGCTTAAGCGGCCGCATCCATGATAAAGGAGTTCTTATTCTGGGAGGATACTTAGGCTATAAGTACGCCCAGAATAAACCACTTTCTGTGGCTGCCAGCATTTGTTTTGAGCAGTCTTATGAGGGAGTAGAAGGAGACAGTGCTTCCCTGGCTGAAACCTGCGCAGTGCTTTCCAGTCTGGCAGAAGTACCTATTCGCCAGGACATCGCCGTTACTGGGTCTATTAATCAAAAAGGAGAAGTGCAGGCCATCGGAGGAGTAAATCAAAAAATCGAAGGATTTTTCCGCACCGCTCAAGGAAAAGGGTTAACTAAAGAACAGGGAGTAATTATTCCCCGGAGTAACATTCAAAACCTTATGTTAGAAGAAGAAGTGGTAGAGGCAGTGCGAGAAGGTAAATTCCACATTTATGCCGTCTCTGCTGTAGACCAGGCCATGGAGATATTAACTGGTCTTCCAGCTGGAGAAAAAAAGCCTGATGGAACTTTTGAAGAAGGAACACTAAATTACTTAGTGGATGAAAAGCTTGCTAAAACCGTGGAACTATTGAGGAGTTTTGAAGCAAAAGAGAAAGAAGAAGAGAAAAGAGAGGAAAATACCTCAGAGAATAAGGAGGGATGAACTATGGAAGAAATTTCTCACCAGGGGCTTCGGTGGTTAGTCAGAACTGCTCTTCTTTTTGCCCTTACTCTGGTCATTCAGATGCTGGGGCTACCTCAGTTTTTCACCGGCCCCTTAGTAAATGCCTTTCTTCTTTTGGCTGCTCTTTTAAATGGAATATGGAGCGGGGTAATAATAGGGTTATTTACCCCCTGGATAGCTTTTGCCCGGGGAATTCTTGCCCCCCCACTGGGGCCGATGATTCCCTTCATCATGGCCGGCAATGCCATACTGGTAATAGTTTTCAGCCTTGTGGCAGGAAAAAGAGAAAACTTGCGGAGAGAAATAACAGGAATTATTCTGGGCTCTTTCTTAAAATATCTCCTTCTCTCTCAAGCGGTAGCCTGGGTGGTGCAAGTGCCTCCACCGGTAGCCAAAGCCATGCAGACTCCTCAGCTTTTTACAGCTTTAGCAGGGGGAGCCATAGCCTTAATAGTTTACCGGGTAATCCCCGCCAAATTTAAAAGTTATAAGTAAAGGAGAGAGGTTTCTCTTCTTGCGAGAGAGAATAATTTATGACTCCTCACTCTCTTCAGCTTCTTTACTCTCTTCAGCTTCTTCAGGTTTTTTAGTTTCCTCGGGTTTTTTAGTTTCTTTAGATTTTTCTACAAAGTTGAGCTGGAGCTGAGAAAGCTGAGCTTCCAGTTCTCGCAGCTCGCTTCCTTCTAAATCTTTTTTGACTTCCTCCAGAATCACGGAATAGAGGTCAATAGATTTACGTGCTTCTTCTAAATCTACCAGCATCTCTCCAGTCTCAGGGTGAACTACCAACCCCAGATATTGCCAGGCCTTAGCTGAAAGAAGGCCTAAAAAGTAAAATCCCAGATCCTTAGTTTTACTGGGTCTTGCGGTTTTTTCTTCGCTCATTTTACATCCTCCTCCACTAAATTTCTTTTTATAATTGCACAAGTTTCTTCTACCAGAATGGATAGAGGTTTTCCCTCTCCCTCTATCCAGATTACAGGGGCTTTTTTGAACCAGTTAATTTGAGTTTTCAAAAATCGAAAAGTGCCCCGCACTATTTCTTCTTGAGCTTCTTTCCGGGAAATATCCCCTCTAAGTAGTTTTACTATCGGGCGATAAGAAAAGTTATCGAGAGCAGGAATATCCTCCGAATATCCCCGAGAAAAAAGCTCCTCCACTTCTTCTACTATTCCTCTTTCGAACATCTCTTCTACCCGGCGGCAAATTCTTTCTTTTAATTTATCCCTGTCCCAGCGAATACCGATAAGAAGAGGAGAAAGAGAAGAGGGACGGGGAGAAAAAAGAGAAGGGGGACGACCGGTTTTCTCAAATATCTCAAGAGCTCTGATCAATCTTTTTCGGTCATGCTTTCCTATTTTTTGCGCTCTCCGGGGGTCCACATTTTGCAAAAGGGCATAGAGTTTTTCAGTAGGTAAACGCTCGAAAGCAATGCGGATATTATTTTCAGCAGGAGCTCCCACAAATAGAAAAGACCGATAAAGCGCCTGCAGGTAAAAAGCAGTCCCTCCCACCACAAGCGGAAGATTCCCTCGCTCTCTAATTTCTCTCTGGAGATATATCGCTTCTTTTTTAAACTGGAAAGCACTCCATCTCTCTCCGGGGTCGAGGAAATCCACGAGATGGTGAGGAACTCTTTCTCGAAAGCTGGCCGGAGGCTTATCGGTACCTATATCCAGGTATTTATAAACTGCTAAGGAATCAGCATAAATCAACTCCACTTTCCCCAGTCGCTCAGCCAGAGCTAAAGAAAGGTCAGTTTTCCCGGTAGCAGTAGGACCAACGATGGCGGGGAGCTTTTTACCTTTTAACTGAACCATAAACTTTATTGCCCTCTCCAGGGGTTAAAACTACCTCCCTCCACTCCCCTACCTCCGCAGAGGAGAGTTCTTTCAGGTATACCCGCAGATTATTAGCCCCTCTACCCGATAACAGGCCTCCTTCTTCCTGATCAATCAATATTTCCATTACTTTTCCCTGCAGGGAGGGTAATTTTTCCTGGTAGATACTTCGCAGAGTATCGTTCAAAATATGGAGACGCTCTTTTTTTTCACAGACAGGAATATCATCTTCTAAAAGATAGGCTGCAGTACCTGGCCGGGGAGAATAAACATAGGTATAAGCCACATCAAACTGCGCCTCCCTGACCACATCCAGAGTTTCCCGGAAATCAGAGTCCGTCTCCCCGGGAAAGCCCACAATGATATCTGTCCCGATTCTCGCCGAAGGCATAGACTTACGGATGAAGTTGATTTTATTCAGATAATCCTCCCGGGTATAACCCCGCCTCATAAGCTGTAAAATCTTATTGGAGCCAGCCTGAAGGGGAAGATGAAAATAAGGGCAAAGCACCGAGCTATCTTTTACTATTTTTACTATGTCCTCTGTGAAGTCTCGAGGATGAGAAGTAAGAAAACGAACCCAGATTTTTATACCCCGGAGCCACTCCTCGATATCCAGAAGCAACTCCTCAAAAGCTCCTTCTCTTTCTCTATCCCGACCGTAACTATTGACATTTTGCCCGAGGAGGGTAACTTCTCGAAATCCTTCCTCTACCAGGTTTTTTAGCTCCTCTTCTATTATTTCTCGGGGCTTGCTCCTCTGTTTCCCGGTGGTATAAGGAACCACACAATAGCTACAGAAATTATCGCAACCAAAAGTAATAGGTAAATAAGCAGAAATTTTACTGGAATACCGGTATCCTTTCTCCTCATAAAGAGAAGGAGGCTCCTCCTGGAAATCCACTATCTTTACTTTTTCCTGCCAGGCCTTTTTAATTAGAAGGGGTATTTTCTCCCAATTATGAGTGCCCGCCAGAACATTTATTTCTCTATCCTTCCCAAGGAGTTTTTCCCTCTCCAGCTGTCCCAGGCATCCACATACCACAATTATAGAGTCTGGATTTTTCTCCTTTCTCTCCCGAGCAAATTTACTTATAATACTTATCGCTCGTTCTGCAGCATGCTCTCGCACCGCACAGGTATTAAATACGAGAATATCTGCTTCCCCTGATTCCTCAGCAGGGGAGAACCCCAGCTCCTGCAGTCGATAAGACAGGTGTTCAGAGCGACTTTTATTCATCTGACAACCAAAAGTTTCCACCCAGAAAGTAGCTTCAGCCACTTTTCCGGCCGGAAAATCCGGTTTTCTTTTAATCTCCACTAAATTCATAGCAAAACACTCAAGCGCTTCGAGGTTTCACCACCAGTTTAATAGCTGTTCTCTCCTCCCCATCAATATTGATATCGGTAAAAGCTGGTATGCAAACGAGGTCGATACCGCTGGGAGCAACATACCCCCGTGCTATAGCAATAGCTTTAATAGCCTGGTTTACTGCTCCTGCTCCTACCGCTTGTACTTCCACTATGCCTTTTTCCCGGATGGCTCCGGCTAAAGCGCCAGCTACAGCATTGGGATTAGACTTAGAAGATACTTTTAGGACATCCATGGCCATTCCTCCTTCATTTTTTTTCTAATTTTAAGATATGGATAAGCGAGAGATTTCCGTAGCTCTTCCCGTAATCTCATCTACCTCCACTACAATACCATTAAGCTTAACGTTGTCTTTAGCCACTCGATATCTGATAGGCATTTGAGTTAGAAATCTGCTTAAAATGTCTTCTGTTTTTACCCCGAGAACCGAATCATGAGACCCTGTCATACCAATGTCCGTAATATAGGCTGTACCTTGAGGAAGAATTCGCTCATCAGCAGTAGCCACATGGGTATGAGTGCCAAAAACACAAGATACTTTACCATCCAGAAACCATCCCATGGCTATCTTCTCTGAAGAAGCCTCAGCATGAAAATCAAGCAAAATCATGTTGGTTATCCTCCTGAAGTCCTCCAGCTCTTCCTCTATCCGACGAAATGGACAATCCAGGGAAGGCATAAACACCCGGCCACTCATATTAGCCACTATCCATTTTTTACCCTTCCCTTCCACTGCCACCCAGCCCCGGCCCGGAACTCCAGAAGGGTAATTGAGAGGGCGGATAAGCCGGGGTTGGTAATCAATATAGTCTACGATTTCCTTTTTATCCCAGATGTGGTTGCCAGTTGTAATCACATCTACTCCATAACTCAAAATTTCCTCGCACACTTCCGGCACAATTCCTAGACCCCCGGCAGCATTTTCTCCGTTGACAATCACTCCCTCGATATTTAATTTTTCCTTAATAACTTCTAAGTTATCAGCCAGTACTTGCCGTCCTGGCTTTCCCACTATGTCTCCCACTATTAAAAATCGCAAAAGTTCATTCCTCCATTATTTAGCATACTCTACGGTTCTGGTCTCTCGAATCACTGTTATTTTAATCTGTCCAGGATATTCCAGTTCTTTTTCTATTTTACGAGCTATATCATAAGCCAGCTTCGCCGCTCGGGCATCGTCAATCCTATCAGGCTTCACCATGATTCTAATTTCTCTTCCCGCCTGAATGGCATAAGATTTCTCCACTCCTTCAAAACCATCGGCAATTTTTTCCAGTTTTTCCAGACGCTTGATATACGACTCCAGGCTTTCTCTTCTTGCTCCAGGCCGAGAAGCCGATATGGCATCAGCTGCCTGCACCAGAACTGCTTCCACAGTTTGAGCTTCCACCTCTCCATGGTGAGCCTCAATGGCATGCACTACTTCTTTTTTCTCTCCATATCGAGAGGCTAATTCTGCTCCAATTTTAGCATGAGGACCCTCCACTTCATGGTCTAACGCTTTACCTATATCATGTAAAAGACCAGCTCTTTTAGCTAAAGTGGTATCCACTCCCAGCTCGCTAGCCATTAAGCTGGCAAAATAAGCTACCTCTTTGGAATGTTGCAAAACATTCTGTCCGTAGCTGGTTCTGAAATACAACTTACCTAAAAGCTTTACCAGCTCACTATTAACGTTCTTCACTCCCGCATCAAAAAGAGCTTGTTCTCCTTCCTGAATTATCTTCTCTTCCACCTGTAGCTTGGCCTTGTCTACCAATTCTTCTATTCTCGCCGGATGGATACGACCATCAACAATCAATTTTTCTAAAGCTAAGCGCGCCACTTCTCTTCTTATAGGGTCAAAAGAAGAAATGAGCACCGCTTCAGGAGTGTCATCAATGATTAAATCCACGCCGGTAATCATCTCGAAAGTCCTGATGTTGCGTCCTTCTCTTCCTATAATTCTTCCCTTCATTTCGTCACTGGGCAAATTAACCACCGATACAGTATTTTCCACTGTGAAATCAGCAGCATAACGTTGAATGGTTTGAGCTACAACCTCTTGAGCCACTTTCCCTGCCTCTCTTTTAGCCCGCTCTTCTGCTTCTTTGACCTTCACCCCTACTTCGTAGTCCAGAGTTTTTTCTACTCGCTCCAGCAATTCCTGTCTCGCCTCTTCCCAGGAAAGATTAGCAATCCGGGATAATTCCTCCACTTCTCGCGCTTTAATACTTTCCACTACTTCTTTTTCTTTTTCCAGCTCTTCCTGGCGCCTGCGCAAGAGGTTCTCCGTTTTCTCTACCTGTTCCAATTTCCGCTCCAGCATTTCTTCCCGGCGCAAAATCCGGGATTCGAAATTCTGCAGTTCCTTTCTCTTCCGCTGTAGTTCTTCTTCCAGGGATTTTCTCTCTTCTAAAACTTCCTCTTTAGCTAAAATTAAGGCCTCTTTCCTGAGAGTTTCTACCTGGCCAAGTGTTTCTTCTCTCACTCTCTCTATTTCTTCCTGAGCAATCTTTCTCTCTTTCTGAAGCTGGGAGTTTAAGAAGCTAAATCCCGCTACCAATCCTACGGCTATTCCTATCAAAATATATATGAGCTCCATATTCTGGATTCACCCCTTATTCACTTTTCAATGTGCGATTCATGTAGGTAAAAGAATATTTTAACGGTACCTTAAGGCCAAGTCAAGATTCTTCCCTGTACCACGCTTCTTCTACTACTTCCCAGGAAAAACCCCGACGAAGAAGACGATTATTAATGTCTTCTTTCTCCTTTCCCTCTCCTGACCATTCTCTGATTAGCCCTCGAGCGTCTTTTACTTCCTCTTCCCGGGGGAAAAATTCCCGCAGAGAATCGAGTAGCTCGTGAGGAACACCCTTCCTACGCAACTCGTCCTTTATAGCTTGTAAACCCCGAGGGTTCAGTCTTCTTCTTGTCTCTACATAAATCTTTACAAATTCCTCATCATTTAAGTAACCACGCTCTTCCAAAAACTGAAGTGCTTCTTCTATCTCTTCACGAGAAAAGCCATCTCGAGCTAATTTCTGGAAAAGCTCGCCTCGAGTATACATCTTCCGGTTGAGATAGCGAAAACCCTGTCGAATGATATCTTTCACGAATTAAAAGCAATCACCGGGTCAACTTCCATCTGAGAAAGAGCAGCAGAGAGAATTTCTTTCGCTACTTCCGGATTTTCCTTTAAGAATTGCCGGGCGTTATCTCGACCCTGGCCTAAACGATATTCTCCAAAAGAGAACCAGCTGCCCGATTTTTTAACTACTCCCGTTGTCTCTCCCAGGCTCAATATTTCTCCCTCCTGGGATATTCCCTCACCATAAATCAATTCTAACTCCGCTTCTTTAAATGGAGAGGCTACTTTGTTCTTAACCACTTTAATTCTGGTCAGGGCACCTATTATTTCATCTCCCGATCTCAGATACTCTCTTCTTCTCACATCTAACCTTACACTGGCATAAAATTTGAGAGCCCTGCCACCCGGTGTGGTCTCCGAAGGCCCATAAGCCATAGCTATTTTTTCCCGGAGCTGGTTAACGAAAATAGCCACGGTTTTAGTTTTACTGATATAGGCAGTCAATCTTCTCAAGGCTTGAGACATCAAGCGAGCCTGCAGGCCAATATAAGAATCAGACATGCCCCCTTCTAATTCCATCTGAGGAACTAAAGCAGCTACCGAATCGAGCACCACTATATCCACTCCTCCGGTACGCACCAGGGCATCTACTATATCTAAAGCCTCTTCTGCGCTTCCAGGTTGAGAAATAAGTAATCTGTCAATCTGGACCCCAATTTTGCTTGCATAGCTGGGGTCTAAAGCATGTTCTGTATCCACAAAGGCAGCAATACCACCTTGCTTCTGAGCTTCAGCAATGGCATGCAAAGCAATGGTGGTTTTACCCGAAGCTTCAGGGCCAAAAATCTCTACCACTCTCCCTCGAGGAAATCCTCCTACTCCCAGAGCAATATTGAGAAGAACCGACCCAGTTTTTATCACTTCTATATCAGCAGTTAAAACATCTTGAGATAAGTACATAATAGCGCCTTTGCCATATTTTTTTTCTATAGAGCTTATAGCCTGGTTAATTACATCTTCTCTCAAATCTTTAGAGCTTTTTTCCTCACTCATTTTTTTTCACCCCTTCTAAACTAAAAACACCTAATTGCTGGTAAACCGAACCCCGAGGGGTTAAAGTACTTTGATAAAAAACCAGTTTTTTAATTTCGGTAGAAAAGTTGATATTCTCTACCCCTAAAGAGGGAAGAGCAAAAGGAGAACGAAAGCGAGCCAGGGTAATGTGGGGAGAAAACTCTCTATCTTCTCTCTCCCATCCCTTAGCAGCTATTCCTTTTTCAACTTCCTCTCTTATACTTTTTATCTTTCCCTCTCCCTCTCTGTCCACCCCTATCCACACCACTCGAGCCCGATGAAGAGAAGGAAAAGCCCCCCATCTCTCTAAAGTTACAGGGAAAGCTGTAAATTTGTTGCTTACCTCTTCCAGTATTTTATTCATTTCCTCTACCTCACCAAGAGGAAAAGCATGAAAAAAGTGGAGCGTAAGATGGAGTTGCTCTCTTTTAACCCATTTTGCTTGAGGGTAAAGTTTTTTTTCCTCGTTAATCAACTCTTCTAAGAAGTCTTGAGCTTCAGAGGGAAGGTCTAAAGCCACAAAGCTTCTGATGGTAGTTGAACTCATTACCAAATTTCTCCTTTAAATATTGAAAAATCATAACCAGAGCGGATTGAGAGGCAAATCTTTTGTTCATCAATCTATCCCCTGAAAAATGGAATTTTTGCACTCTCACGCCTTCTTCGCTCGATAGAGCAATGTAGGCCAGGCCTACGGGCTTTTCTTTACTTCCTCCTCCCGGCCCTGCAATACCAGTAATCCCGAGACCCAAATCTACTTTTCCCTTATGGCGCACTCCGCGAGCTAAAAATCGAGCAGTTTCTTCACTTACTGCTCCTTTTTCTTGCAAAATTTCCTCGGGAACTTTTAAATCTTCCTTTTTAGCCTCGTTACTATAGACCACGTATCCTCGCTCAAAATACTGAGAGCTACCCGCTATATCAGTTATCCGATTAGCTACCAGCCCTCCGGTGCACGACTCTGCCAGTCCCAGTTTCAAGCCTTTTTCCTTCATCATGTTGCCCACCGCTTCTTCTAAAGTGTCACCATAGGGACTGAAGAAAAATCTATCCAGGTGGCGAGCTACCTCCTCTAAAAAAATAAGGGCAGACTCTTTTTCCTCTGGAGAAAAGCGGGAGCTGTAAACATAGAGCCACACTTCTCCATAGTTAGGAAGAAAGGCTAAATTGAAAGAAGAGGGCAGATGATGAAGAAACGGTTCCACCTCTTTAGCCAGATTAGATTCTCCAATTCCACAAAATTTGAAGATAGGAGAACGATAAAAATATTCCTCTTCCCGGGGAAGGTCTTTCTCTATTAAGCTCCAGAAAAACTCCGCCTCCCGGGGGACACCGGGTATGACAAAAATACTTTTCCCGTTCACCTCTAACTTAAAACCGGGAGCAGTTCCCCGCTCATTATAAAGTATCTCTGCTCCCTGAGGAATAAAAGCCTGCCTTTTATTATTTTCCGGAGGCTCGGTATTCCTCAGTTCCCGATAGAAAAACTGAATTCTATCCCAGGCTTCAGGGCTAAAAATCAAACTTCTGCCAAAAGCTTGAGCCACTGCTTCCCGGGTCAGGTCATCTTCAGTAGGTCCTAACCCCCCTGATACAATCACCAGCTTTACTTCCTCTTCCTTCATGATAAATTGTAAAGCATCTACTATCTTCTCCATCTGGTCAGGCACAAAAAGAATAAATTGAGGTAATATCCCTTTATCTACCAGTTTTTGAGCCAGAAAGTAGGCATTATAATCCCTGACTAATCCGGTCAACAGTTCTGTTCCTATACCAAGAATAGCGGCTTTCAAATTTTTTCTCCTTTTAATTCATAGCTACTGCTTTCAGTAACCTTAACTTTTACTATCTCCCCTCTTTTTAATTTATTCCTCCGGGAGCTAAAGCTTATATTCCCATCTACTTCCGGAGCGTCTCCGTATGTCCTTCCCCAAAAATTAGTAACTCCATTACCTCTTTGAGCTTCGTCTACTATTACTTCCAATTCCCGACCCACTAAAGAACTATGAAACTTTCCCATCACTTTTTCCTGCACTTTCATAAGTGCTTTGTAGCGCTCCTGTTTCACTTTCTCTTCCACTTTAGGATAAAGGAAAGCTGAAGGTGTATCAGGTGGTTCAGAATAGACAAAAGCTCCCATTCGCTCAAAGCGAAAATCTTCCACAAAATCAACCAAGCGCTGAAAAGCTTCCTCGTCTTCTCCTGGAAAACCCACTAAAAAAGTGGTCCGCAAAAATATGCCGGGAACACACTCTCTCAATTTTTCTAACTTTTCTCTTATTTTTTCTATCGATGAAGGGCGCCTCATCTTCTGGAGTATAGTAGAATCCACATGCTGAAGAGGTATATCCAGATATTTTACAAGATGAGAAGAATCTCTCATCGTTTTTATAAATTCATCATCCAGCCCTTCGGGAGAAAAATACAACAACCTTAACCATACTCCAGAGGGCAAAATTTCGTCCAACCGGCGAAGAAGGGGCGATAACATCCTCTGATGATAGAGGTCTAAGCCATAAGAAGATAGGTCTTGAGCCACCAGGATTATTTCTTTCACTCCTTGAGATACCAGATTAAGAGCTTCTTTTTCTATCGACTCCATAGTTCTACTGCGCAAAGAACCCCGGATAGAAGGTATTAAGCAGAAACTGCAGTGATGATTGCAGCCTTCGGCTATTTTGAGATAAGCATAATGAGAAGGAGTAGAAAGAATTCTCTCTGTTTCGTGGTGGTAAAGAAAAGGAGGGGAATCTAAAAAGTACTTTCCGGGGAACTTATCTTCCAGAATATCAACGAGGGAAGGAAAATCATTCACTCCCACCCAGTAGTCTACAGCAGGATATACAAAACCTTTTTTTCTCCCCCAGCGCTGGGCATAACAACCCATAACCAGTAACTTTTTGGGAGGATGAGCTTCTTTGAGAAAAGACAATTTCTCAATCCATGCCTCAGTTTCCCGACAGGCTTCCTCAATAAAAGCACAGGTATTGAGTATCAATATTTCTGCTTCTTCCGGAGAAGAAAAAAAATTATATCCTCGAGAAAGCAATTTACCCAGGGCTACTTCGGTATCAACTAAATTTTTATCACAACCCAAACTGATAAAGGCAATTTTTCTCACGGCTCAAATACTTGGCGTGATGCTTCCTCTTTCTCACTGAGATAACCCCAATCTTTTCCATTTACTACCGCTTTAACCTCATTCCCTCCTTTTATTTCTACTTCTATGGGATAATTGCTTTTTACAACATATTCCTTGTTGGGAACTAATATTCCAGAAAAAACCTCATTCCCTCCCGACCAGATTTCTGCCCAGGCTGCTTTTTCAGGAAAAAGGGTAACGGTGAGAGAAAACTGAGGTCCAACTTCTGCAGAAGGAGAAGGAAGAATCTCTTCTGGCTCAATCGCCGAAACCGGGGGATTAACCACTACTTCTTCTCCTTCGGGTAAAGAATGAAAACTAAAAAAGATGAAGAGGAAAGTAAAAAACACTGCCAGAGAAACTAAAAGAACCAGAAGCCTTTTAAACAGGGTAGATCTATCGCTCTTTCTATCTCTGGCGCTTCTAAGCTCCGGTTCCTCGGTTTTTTTCCAATCCAGACTTTTCCAATCCACAGGCTTTACCGAATAAACCTGATTGAAGAGAGAAACCATCTCTTCCTCATTTAATCCCAGAAAACGACTGTAAATCTTCAAATATCCTAAAGCATAAGCCCTTCCTGGCAATTTATCCCAATCTTCTTCTTCTAAAGCGGCAATGTATCGAGAGGAAACATGTGTAACTCCACTTACCTCATCACGGGTAAGCTCTCTTTCTTCTCTTTTTTCCCGCAAAATTTCTCCTAATTTAAGTTGTCCTTCTGCCATTTTATCCCTCTCCTTTGGGAGTAATTACTTTTCGAGGTTTACTTCCTTCATAAGGACCAACAATGCCCTCCCGTTCCATCTGCTCAATCAGACGAGCTGCCCGATTAAAGCCTACTCTCAGTCTTCTCTGCAAAAGGGAAGTGGAAGCTTTGCCGCTTTCTATTACCACTCTAACCGCTTCCTGGTAAAGTTCATCCTCTTCTTCCTCTCCCACTCCTCTTTCTTCTCGAGGAACATATTCCAGAGGATAGTAAATGTCTCCAGACTGATTCAACCAGCATTCTACCAGCTTTTTAGTTTCTGAAGTACTGACAAAAGCTCCTTGCCCCCGGATAGGTTTACTCGCTCCCAGAGGAGCAAAAAGTAAATCTCCATTGCCTAAAAGTTTCTCCGCCCCCGGGCTATCCAGAATAGTTCGGGAATCCACCTGAGAAGAAACGGCAAAAGCCAGACGAGAGGGAAAATTGGCTTTAATTAAGCCGGTAATAACGTCCACCGAGGGTCTTTGAGTGGCCACAACAAGATGCATTCCCACCGCCCGGGCTATTTGTGCTATCCGGCACAGAGAACTTTCCACCTCCGTAGGAGCAGTCATCATCAAATCAGCCAGCTCATCTATAACTATCACCACATAGGGGAGCTTTTCCCCTTCTTCTACCATCTGGTTATATTCCTCTATATTTCGGGCAGAAACTTCAGAAAGGAGCTCATAACGGTTATCCATCTCCCGACATAGCCATTTAAGAAATCTCACCACCCACCGAGCCTCAGAAATAACCGGGGCACACAGGTGAGGAAGCCCGGAATAAAGAGAAAGCTCCACTCTTTTGGGATCTACAAGGCCGATTCTCAAATCGTTAGGAGTAGCTCGATAGAGAAGGCTGGTCAAAATGGAATTGATGCACACACTTTTACCTGAACCAGTGGCTCCGGCGATGAGAAGATGGGGTGCCTCTCGTAAATCCCAGACCAGAGGCCTACCGCTCACATCTCTACCTAAAGCAACGGTAAGAGGAGATTCACTTTTTTTAAACTCTTCACTTTCAATCAAATCTCGCAAAGAAACAAGCTCTTTATGGCGGTTAGGAACTTCAATCCCCACTGCTGACCTTCCAGGAATGGGCGCCTCAATTCTCACCGCAGCAACGGCAAAAGCCAGAGCTAAATCATTAGAAAGACTGGTAATTTTTTGCACTTTAATTCCTGGAGCAGGCTGAAAATCAAAACGAGTTATAGTGGGACCTACCTGCACATTTACCACTTTCCCCAGCACGTTAAACTCGGCTAAAGTTTGTTCTAATTTATCTATCTCCTCCATTACCTCTTTTTTAGTTTTCTCTCCCCCCCGAGAAGGATAGACCCTTAAAATCTGGGGGGAAGGAAGAGTCCAGGTGGTACTTTTTTTCTTTCTGGAGGAAGAAGTGAGTTTCTTTTTAGCTTGAGCTTCTTCTTTAGCCTTCAATTCCAGCGGAGCAAAAACCTCATCTAATGCTTCCCCTTCCCAGGAAGAAGAGGTGATTTCTTTCTCCTTTACCTTTATTGGCCGAGAAACTCCAGACGAAGCAATTTCTCTTTGGGGAATTTCTCTCCTGCGAGAAAAGAGCTCTCCCCCTTTCCTCTTCAAGAAACGCCAGCCCTGTGAAAGCTGACGGAGTAGCTTTCCCTCTCCTCCCAGATAAACGGCTAAAAAAGCTGTAAAAAAGAGTGCAAGAATAGTGCCGGTGTCCCCGAGATAATACACCAGATGACGATAGAGAAACGCCCCGACTATTCCGGCAAAATCCCCATCAGAAAAGGAAAAACCTGCCCTTTCTGCGGCTCGCTGGCTCAAGGTGAGAAAAATTACTATCCACAGAGAGAAGCTAATTATCCGGCTCGTAACTCTAAACTTACGAGCGGGCTGAAAATGGTAAATCTCATAAGCCAGATAGCCCAGAAAAAAGGGAAGAAGGTAAGCACCTACTCCTAAAAAGCGAAAAAGGTAAAACCCGATTAATTCCCCTAACTCTCCCACATCAAAAGAGAAAACGATGAGCAGGCTATATATGGCAAAAAAACTCAGGAAACAAACAACTAAAAGTTTTTTATTCACTTCGCCTAACTCCAAAGATGTATTTACCTTTCTCTGGATCGATGTCTCGGTTCTTTACTCCGGTTGCTTTTCTCCGAATTATCGCTATCACCCAGGGCTTCTTTGTGGCTCAGGGCAATACGACCCATAGAGTCTATTCCCGTTACTTTTACCAGTACGTCATCTCCCACTTTGACAAAGTCTTCCACCTTTTTTCCTCTTTCTGAGGAAAACTGGGAAATATGGCACAAACCTTCTCTCCCCGGAAATATCTCTATAAAAGCTACAAAGTTAGTTACTCTGGTAACTCGACCCAGATACACTTGACCCACTTCCACATCCTGAGTGATATTTCTAATCATATTAATGGCTTTATTCATACCTTCTTCGGTACGAGAAAAAACTATTACTTTCCCATCATCTTTGATGTCAATAGTGGCTCCTGATTCTTCTACGATTTTCTTGATGACTTTCCCTCCCGGACCAATTAAAGCACCGATGCGGTCAGGATCAACCTCCAGAATTTCTATCCGGGGAGCATAAGGAGATACAGAACTCCGGGGTCGGTCTAAAACTTTATCCATGATATCCAGAATGTAAAACCGACCTTCTTTAGCTTCTTCCAGAGCCTGTCCCAGTATTTCCCAGCTCAGTCCTTTATTTTTTACATCCAGCTGAATAGCAGTTATACCGTTTCTACTTCCTGCTACTTTAAAGTCCATCTCTCCATAATGGTCTTCTGAACCTAAAATATCTCGTAAGAGAAGGTACTTTTCGTCTGATTTAACAAGACCTATGGATAAACCGGCACAAGCAGATCGAACCGGAACTCCTGCATCCATCAGCGACAGGCTTCCTCCACAAACCGTAGCCATGGAAGAAGAACCATTAGATTCCAAAATTTCTGAAACCACTCTTATGGTATAAGGAAACTCCTCCTCGGGAGGGATAAAACACTCCAGAGCTCTTTCTGCCAGAGCCCCGTGCCCGATTTCTCTCCGCCCCGGACCTCGCATAGGCCGGACTTCTCCCGTACTGTAAGGAGGAAAATTATAGTGCAACATGAACCTTTTGGCTTCCTCATCCTGAAGAGCGTCTACTTTTTGCTCTTCGCTCGAGGCTCCTAAGGTGGTGATAACCAGAGCCTGAGTTTGACCCCGGGTAAAGAGACTGGAACCATGAGTGCGAGGTAGAAACCCTGCTTCACAACTGACAGGTCTTATCTCTTTAGGAGTCCGACCATCCTGTCTTCTTTCACTTGTCAAAATTAATTCTTTAACTTCCTCTCCCATGATTCGCTCCCAAGCCATGGTGAAAAGAGATATGCTCTCAAATTTCTCCATCGCTTCTTCTTGAGCCTTTTTCATGAGGAGTCTTGTTTCTTTTTCTCGCTCGGTTTTCTCCGGGATAGTGATTACCTCTCTAATAGAAGCACGATAACTATCTTCCAGCCAGGAAGAAAGGTCATTGAAATAAGGAGGAATAACTATTTCCCTTTTAGTTTTCCCTATCTGAGAAATAATATCCTCTTGAGCTTTAATGGCTTTGACTATTTCCTGATAGCCCAGCATCATGGCCTGAGCTACCTGTGATTCCTGCACTTCTTGAGCCCCAGCTTCAATCATGGTAATCCCTTCCTGGGAGCCTGCTATTATCATATCCAGCTTGCTGGAGGACAACTCTTCTAAGTTAGGGTTAATTACCAATTCATCTCCCACGAGTCCCATACGGCAGGCAGCTAATGGGCCATCAAAGGGAATATCGGAAATCCCTAAAGCTAAAGAAGCACCTAAGATAGATATGGCATCGGGAGGATGAGTTTCATCCACCGAAAGAACAGTAACCACTACCTGGATATCATTGCGGAAAAGCTCAGGAAAAAGTGGCCTGATAGAACGGTCTACCAGACGGGCATTCAAAATAGCACCCTGTCCTGGCCTCCCTTCTCTTTTAAAGAACCCTCCAGGGATTTTACCCGCAGCATAAAAACGTTCTTCAAATTCTACAAGAAGCGGTGTAAAATCAATATCTTCTTTAGGCTCTTCTGCAGCAGTAGCGGTCACCAGCACCACGGTGCCTCCATATTTGACTGTCACCGCTCCTCCAGCTTGTTTAGCCAACTTCCCTGTCTCTATTAACAGACTTTCTTTACCAAAACTAATTTCGAATTGTTTCGTTATATTAAACAACCTCCCTTTATCTTCTCAATCCTAATCTTTCTAAAATAGCATAATAGCGATCTATATGGTATTTCTTCAAATAATTTAATAATCTCCTTCTCTGTCCTACCATCAAAAAGAGCCCCCGTCGGGAATGATAATCTTTAGGATGGGTTTTCAGATGTTCGGTGAGATCTTTAATCCTCTCAGTAAGGATAGCAATCTGCACCTCAGGAGATCCAGTATCTGCCTCATGAATTCTGAATTGTTCTATGATTTCTTGTTTTCTTTCTTTAGTTAAAGCCAAGCATCTACACCTCCCATTTATACTTATTCAGTAGTTTACCACACCCCGACTTTACTGTAAATATAGCTGGCTAACCCCCTGAAGAAGTAAACTTATAAGCTTAAAAAAGCAGAAACTTTCAAGCAGGTTACAAAACCAAACAAAAAAGCCACCGGTTCCAACAAGCTTTAGCCTTTGCTTTCTCGCATTCTGCGAGAAATTTCAGGATGGACTTCCACTCAAAAGCTTTGAGCTTCTTATCTTTCAAACAGAAGCTCTTTCTTCCATCCTCCGGCTTAGCTCCTCAGAACCGATGGCAACTATAATGTACCACCACTTTTTAGGTTTGTCAATAGGGAAAATCAAAAAAAATGGAACACGGAAGGAAGATGGTATCCCCCCGGTAGGTATTAAAGTTCTCAGAGAAAGAGAAAAAAGATTATTATTAGATTTCATAAGAGACAATCT